>CAYJJL010000075.1:0-9118 GCA_964370455.1 uncultured Faecalibacterium sp. | reverse complement strand
AAAATGCCGTAGCTTTTGCTAAAAGGTGTAGAGAATTCTTTTTAAGTTTATATGAAATAGGCGCTAAAATAAATGTTGAAGAATAACTGAAACTTATTAAACAACTATAAAGGGGAACTCTTATGTTAATAAAGCTGAGAGAGAGAACAGCAAAAGAACAGCTTGTCTATCTCTTTGGTTTCAATATTATTGCACTTTTTGCGATTGCATTTTATTTTTCGACACCAATGCAAATACTGGATGGCATGGGGGTTATACTAACCTCACGCAATATGCTTATTACAGATTTTTTCGCAATAGCAAATATTGGCGCAGCATTTTTTAATTCAGCCATAGTGTTATCCATAGGCCTTGCGCTTATGCTGTTTTATAAAATGCATTTTTCAGGCATTACAATTGCGGTTTTATATATCATTACAGGTTTTGCATTTTTTGGTAAAAATCCATTAAATATGCTACCAATATTATTAGGTGCTTTTATTTATGCAAAGGTGCATCACGTTAAACTTACACGTTACCTTTACACTGCACTTTTTGCAACAGCACTAGCACCGCTCGTCACAGAGATGACACATCTTTACAACTTTCCGCCACTAGTTAATAGCATTTGCGCTATTGCCATGGGTATAGTTATAGGCTTTATAATAATCCCACTTTCTGCACATACTGTTGCTATGCACCAAGGTTACTCACTATTTAACGTTGGTTTTTCAGCTGGTATACTAGGCATGATAATTGTATCTGTGTTGCGTTCGTTTGGTTTGGAAATTAACACCCAATTAATATGGCACACCGAAGTTGGTTTTGACTCTATCGTATTATTTTACAGCTATTTTATATTATTATTTATTTATGGTTTTATAATTTCAGGTTATAAAATAACTTCATGGCTTAGGATACTACGCCACCCTGGTAGAATGGTTGCCGATTTTATTTTAATGGATGGTGTTGGCGCAACTATTATGAACATGGCGACAGTTGGTATCATGTGTTTAACATATGTAATGATATCAGGCGGTAACCTTGCTGGCCCTGTTGTAGGCGCTATTTTAAGTATTGTTGGTTTTGCCGCTTTTGGTATACACATCAGAAACTATTTTTCTGTACTTTTGGGTGTGGTTATATCCACACAATTAAGCCAATTTAATTTATCAGAACCATCTGTTCAACTAGCCGCTATTTTTTGTGCAACACTTTCACCATTAGCTGGTCAGTTTGGTATGCTTGCTGGTATTGCAGCTGGCTTTTTACACGCATCCGTCGTGGCTTTTATTGGTGATAGCCACGCTGGTATGAACCTTTACAATAACGGCTTTGCCGCTGGTTTTGTTGCTATTATTATGGTGCCAGCTATTGAAGCGTTTATTACAAGGTTTGATAATAGATAACCCCCTACAACTAGGAGAAGTATTATGAAACATGAAAGAAAAAAACTATTAAAAATCACCGAAGAAATATCTATGTTCTTTTTTAGCATAGGTGGTAAAGATCAACATTTTCATATACAATTGCAAAACAATGACGCTACAATTACATTTGAAAGTAGCTATTCACAAAAATATGCTTGCCAATTAGAGCGCATGGAAGAACTACTTAACTCTGAGCGCAACGATGGCGTTGAAGATATTTATTGGGAACTTGCTGGTTCTGGCGACCCTGGCGAATCAAGCCAACTTTTATTAGTTGGCATGATGCTAGATAGCGCTAAGGTAGAAATAACTCCAGAAAAAGTAAAAATCGTTATGCATAAATCACTTGTTAAATAAAACAGTTTAACATTAATGTAGCTTTACTACGCAAATCATTTTAAATATATAAAAAAGGTGCTGTTGTAACAGCACCTTTTTTGTTTTTTAATATTTAGTATTAAGATAATTCGCTAGCACTTGGCACACCGCCTGCGCTTTGTGCTGTTAGCACCGCTTTTACAATGGCTTTTGTCATAACAGTTGCACCTAATGTACCAACGGCGTTTATATCAGCTACAACCTCACCTGTTGAAACAGCATAAATGCTATCACCATCGGCTGTTGTATGCACTGGGCGCACGGCTCTTGCGTAGCCGTTATGCCCCATTTGTGCAATTTTATTTAGCTCTGCTTTTGTAAATTTTGCGTTAGTTACTATTGCACCTATGGTTGTGTTACCATTAAAAAGTTTAAACTGCTGTTCTATCATATCAGCAATAGCATCCTCGCTATTTGCTAAACCTTTACCGTCTTGCGTGCGCAAACCTGCAATTTGTTTTGAAGTTTCAGCATCAAAAATATCTCCGAGTGCATTTACAGCTACCATTGCACCTATTTTAATATTACCAACTTGCACTGCGTAAGTAGCAAAACCGCCTTTCATGGCACGGTCGAACCCTGTTATTTTGCCAACGCTACACCCAATGCCAACACCCACATTACCTGAGCGTGTTTCTGTTATAGTGGCGTTTTCGCACGCTGTTTTTGCCATGTTTGCATCTGGGCGCACTGCACCATCACCAAGCATTAAATCAAATACACATGATTGGCAAACTAATGGCACTTTATAAGGTCCAACTTCAAAACCTATGCCTTTTGCCTCTAGGTATTGCATAACACCACCAGCGGCATCAAGCCCAAACGCTGACCCACCAGAAAGTAAAACAGCATGTATACCACTAGCAGCGGCTAGTGGGTCTAGCAGAGGTGTTTCCCTTGAGGCTGGGCCACCACCACGTATTGCAACCCCTGCTGGGCTAGTTTTATCACATAACAAAACTGTGCAACCTGTAAGTGCAGTTTCATCTTGTGCGTGGCCTAGTTTAAAACCACCTATTTCACAAAAAGGTATTTCATGCATGATGATACTCTCCTTTTAAGTTTTTTTAAGGTTTATAGCCAAAAGTGCCTTGCCTATTGCAAGTGTGCAAACGGCCGCAATAATAGCTTCTGGCACGCCGTTAAGCGCAACTATGCTTAAAATCGCACCAAATAAAAGCTCTATACTGCCACCAGTTGCCGCTGAATAATCCTCACCAAAAAACAAACCTATTAACCCCATAACGCCAACTGTATTTACCATAGAGCCTACAAGCCCTGCAAATAAAAATGCTAAAGAAATGTTTTTATTAAATTTTGTAATAAAATTAAAAACCAAAGCTGCAAAAACACCTATGAAAATGCGTGGTAATATAGCAACTACTAAACTTAACACACTGCCAGAAAATTGCTCGTTTAAACTATAAAAAGGTGTAAACACAAATGACGTTATTGTGGGTTCGACAGTTGCTTTAATTACACTAGTTATACCAAAAACTCCGCCTAAAAAAGCACCTTTTTTAACCCCAAAAATGCAACCACCTAAAATTACAGGTATATGCATAGTTGTAGCACGCATAAAACCAAGTGGTATATAACCCAAAGGTGTAAATGACATAATTATCATAATACCTATAAGCAAGCTAAGCTGTGTTAACTCTCGCAGTTTACTTTGTTGTTTTTGCATAAACCCCTCCCACATTAATTATATAAATTATCATTAAACATTATAACGTAAATAGTTAAAAAGTTCAAGTCATTGAGCTATTGCCCTATTATTTTACAATTTATAAAAAAAGAGCATATAAAAGAAAATTTCTTTTATATGCTCTTTAATAATTAATTTAATTTCGCTTAAACTTACTAAAAGCTTAAATTTAGCTTTCGTCTTCGTCCTCGGCGTAATCGTCGTCGTCCTCTTCTTTTTCCACTTTTTTACGGTAAGTCATTCGGCTTAGTATAATACTAATTTCGTATAAAATAACCATTGGGAAACCAACCATCATTTGAGAAATGATATCTGGTGGTGTTATAAGCGCAGCAACAACAAATATTAAAACAATTGCTATACCACGACCCTTTGCCATTATGGTAGGGTTTGCTATACCCATTTTTGAAAGTATTACTGTCAAAAGTGGCATCTCAAACATAGTACCAAAAATTGAAAAAATCATAATTGCAAAAGAGTTATATTCTGCAAGGCTTGTCATTTGGTCGACGTATTCTGCACCTTCTAATGTGATTAAGAAGTTTAGCATAAAAGGTAAAGTTACGAAATATGCAAAAGTAACACCAGCACAAAACAGAAAAATGCCAAACACCATAACTGCACCAAAAAAGAAATTTTCTTTTTTGCTTAAACCTGGTTTTGCAAATGCCCATATGTTAAACATAACAACTGGAATTGTAACAACTAAAGCTGCTAAAATACCTAATTGAAAATGTTGCAAAAACATTTCCTGTGGGGAGGTGGTTATAAAACTATAACCGTTATCCCTACCAAGTTTAGTTAACAAATCAACAAGTGTACTACCATAGGTTACACCTACAATAAGCGCAAGAGCGAAAACAATAACACAAACAATCAAACGATTACGAAACTCTTTGATATGCCCCATAAGGGACATGCTACCATCTGGAGCATTCGCTTTTTTATTGACTTTTGTTGCCATTATTCGCCATCAACTTCCTTTTCTTTTTTTGTTTGTGTAGCTTTTACAGAATCTGTGTTATCATCTTCGTCAGTTCCATTCATGCCATCTTTTAAATCTTTTGTTGCTTTGCCAAACATTTTAGCAAGTTTTGGTATTTGTTTTGGTCCAAAAATAAGTAAAACTATAGCTAGAACAATTAGCCATTCTTGTGGTCCCATTCTCATAATAAATCTCCTTTTAACCGAAATATCGGCATTTCCTTTTTATTTTTATCACACAAAATTGTGCTGATAACTAAATTAAGCGGTTGCTGTTTCTGAGGCTTGTGGTGCATCGCTTTGCTCTGTTGCATTTTGCTCAGCTTGTACTTGCTCTGCTGGTGCTTTTGCCTTAGCAGGGCGGCCACGTTTTTTTGTGCCTGTGCTCTCACCCTCTACTTTTGGTTTAGCAGGGCGGCCACGTTTTTTAGGTTCAGCTTTTTCGCCCTCTGTTTTAGCTTTAGCAGGGCGACCACGTTTTTTTGTAGCTACAACAGCTGTAGCATCTTGCTCTGCTGTTTGTGCTTCACCTTCAGGTTTTGGCTCTTCAGTTTGTTGTGTAGCCTCTACCTCTGTGATATCCTCTAATTCTTCAATCTCTTCAATTTCTTCAATTGCTTGCTCTGGTTGTGCAACCTCTTCGCTAGTAGTTTCAGCTGCTGGTGGTGTTTTGCCTATACCAGTAAAACTACGTTTAACGTCGTTAATTTCAGCATCAAACTCGCGTTTAATATCTGTAATAGGTGCAACAGCTTCTTGCAATGGTTTTTTAATTTCATCAAGTGGCTCTGTAATTTCTCTTACGCCTTTACCAGCAATAGCAGCGTAATCTTTTAATTTTCTAAGACCACTGCCTACCATTTTAGCATATTCTGGTAATTTATCTGGCCCGATAAAAACAAATGCAATGATGCAAATAACAATTATTTCGGGTAATCCTATTCTCATGTCCATGGGGGTCCTTTCCTTTGTTTTTTTACGCCTTGCCACAGGAGGTTTAGCTATTTTTTTAATATTTAATTTACCAATAAATTTAGTGGCTAATTAACTTAAAATCAATTATAAATTAAGCTATCAAAAAAACCTTGCAAGACACTTGAGGCTTATTATACCACATTTAATATTATTTTTCTAGCTATTTTTAAATAAAAATTAATATTATTTTTTTGTGTAATTTACACATATTTTGATACATAAAAACAAAAAACTAATATTCAAAAAAATACAACCTTCTCACGATAATTTTTATCAAAAAAATATATCTTTCAAATGTAAAAAGCGTTAATTTTATGTGAATATTAGTTTTTAAATGTTAATTTTGTTAGCAAATTAATTGCTTACTAAACTATATTTCTATTTTAATTAATTTTTTCAACTATACGCAACTGCGTATCTGTATGCAATTGCATCTGCTATGTTTTTTGCTGTATTTAAATCATATAATTGATTAACTAATTCAAGTGCAAACGGTATAGCACCACCAAGCCCATAAGATGTAGTAATATTACCATCAACAACAATTTCTGCATCATGTACTACTGCATCGCACAGTTTATCTCTAAAGGCTGCATGTGCAGTTGCGTTTTTGTTTTGTAGTAAACCTAGTTTTGCAAACACACTTGGCGCTGCACAAATGGCCGCCAATTTTTTACCACTGCTTGCACATATTTTAATACCGTTTAATAGCTCCTCACACTGTGCAAGGTTAGCTGTGCCTGGCATACCACCAGGTAGCACTAGCATATCAATTTTATCAAAATCAAAATCCTTAATAAGGCAATCAGTTTTTATAGTTACATCATGGCTACTAGTAACCATGATGTCATCTGTAATAGAAACTATTTTTACATCTGCAGCTGCACGTCGCAATAAATCCACAACAATAAGTGCTTCACATTCCTCAGTGCCGTTTGCAAAAAACAGTGCCACTTGTTTCATGATGTTCTCCTTAAACCTTTAACTAGATAAATGTTATTTGAGCTAGTTTTATATGGTTAATCTATATTTATTTTACCAGCTATTTTTTTAAGCGGACGTTCTTCGTCAGATATAACCCTGCTTACACGGCTAATAATAGCACTTGAAGCACCTGTTTTTTCCATAATTTCTGTATAGATGTATTTTTGTTCTAGCATTTCTGCTATATCATAACGTTGCTCCATGGCACTTAACTCTGAATAACTGCATACATCTCGCAAAAATTGATAAAACTCCTCAGGTGTTGAGATAGTGCAAAGAGCTTTATATAAATTTGATTTTCCCGTTGGTTGTTCTTTTGGCATAAAATACTCCTCCAAACCTAATTTTCACTAATAAACCTTCTACTAACAGTTTATTGCTTTAAAGCAAAAAAGTCAATTGGAAATATACTAAAATTACAGCCTTTTTTCAAGTTCAAATTCGTTTAAAATGTATTCACCAATTTCAGTTTCAACCTCTGCATTTGGTTTATAACCCATACGTTTAAAAAATGCTAAAGCACGCAAGCTCTTAACATTTACACGGCACAAAATACGGTTTTTTCCGTCAGAGCGTGCTAGGCGCTCGCAATATTGCAACACGCCACGCCCTAAGGCTCTGCCGCGCATTTCTTCCTTTAAATATATGTGGTTTAAATGCAAAGCAGTGCCCACCATTTTCCACGCAAAATATCCAACTGGCTTGCCACCTAATATTACAAGCACGTAGTTAACATTATTATCCATAGCTTCTTCAATTGCATCTGAGCTTTGTGTTGCCTCAATTAAAAAATCCATTTGTTTTTTTTGAAATAGTTTTTTATGGCATTCACGATATATTTCGCTTGCCATTTCTGCGGTAAGGTAAACGTATTTTGCCTTAGCGACTAGTTTATAATCAGGTTTCATAATAATCCTTTCGGGTATTGCACATAGTTACATTGTAAAATTGGTAAAAAAAGCGCCTTAAAATAACAGCAAATCCTTTATTTTTACGCTTAATTTACTTACTTTAATAATACTATAATTACAATACCTTGTCAAACAAATAGCAAACAGTAGCATTTTTTTTAATTTTATGATATAATATCTAACGAAAATTTAGCAAAGGACGTGAAATTATGCCACAATACAAAAGTAATTCTCGCAATGAAACACTTGCACTTGGCGAGGCACTTGCAAAAAAATTGCCAAAAGGCGCTTTAATTTGTTTTAACGGTGGGCTTGGCAGTGGCAAAACCGCCTTTTGTGAGGGTATTGCGCTAGGGTTAAACTGCACTGACCCTGTAAGTAGCCCTACATATTCGATAGTAAACTACTACCACGGCACACAAAATTTTGCACATTTTGATTTATATCGACTTTCAAGCGAGGCAGATTTAAACGCCGCTGGTTTTTTTGATTACCTTGACGCTGGTGACGTTGTAGCAGTTGAATGGAGCGAAAATTTTACAGAACTACTAGCACAGGAAAACCCAATACAAATTAATATTGAAAAATTAGATGAAAACACCCGTGTTTTTACCATAGAGGGCTTTGATTTATGATAATACTTGCCTTGGATTGCTCAGGCAAAACCGCTAGTATCGCCATTTTACAAGATAATGCACTTTTATACGAAAGTTTCATTGCAAATGGGCATACACACAGCGAAACACTTTTACCTCTTATAGATAGCGCATTAAAAGCGCTTAATTTAAGCACTGCTGATATAAATTTATATGCTGTTTGTGTCGGCCCTGGCAGTTTTACTGGCCTGCGCATAGGCATAGCCACGATAAAAGGCCTTGCTTTTGTGCATAACACTCCATGTGCAGCTGTTTCATCACTGGAAGCACTTGCTGCTTGCCACAATGGCACAGGTACAATTATTTCTGCACTTGATGCAAGGCGAGAAAGAGTATATTGGGCAGCATTTGACCTTGCAACTGGTACACGTTTAAGTGAGGACACTGTGCAAAGCGTCAATAATTTAAACGTTTTTTTAGAAAATTGTAAAAAACCTTGTTTTTTTGTTGGTGATGGCGCAACTATGTGTTATAATAACCACAAGGATATTGATGGCGTGTGTTTTACGCCAGAAGTTTTAAGTGTTTCAAGGGCGGTTGGCGTTGGGCGCATTGCACAGCGTTTACATGCAAATGGCGGCACTATCCCCCCTGCCCTTTTACAACCTTTATATTTACAACCTACTCAAGCAGAGCGTGAGCGCAAAGCACGCATAACAGAAAATGGAGACAAAACATGAAAAAACCAATAGCTCTAGCTGCCGACCACGGCGGTTATACATTAAAGGAAGCCGTAAAAGCGCACCTTGACCAAATAGGCGTTAGCTACACTGATTTTGGCACAAACAGCGAGGAAAGCGTAGATTACCCTGATATGGCACGCCCTGCTTGTGAGGCTGTTGTTAAAGGCGAATGTGAAAGTGCACTACTTTTTTGTGGCACAGGCGTTGGTATTAGCATGAGCGCAAACAAAATTAAAGGCATACGTGCTTGCTGTTGCTCGGATGAATTTAGTGCTGAATTTACACGTTTGCATAACGATGCAAATGCACTTTGCCTAGGCGGTAGAGTTGTTAGCGCTGAACAAGCTATAAACCTTGTTGATTTATTTTTAAACACTGAGTTTGAAGGCGGCCGCCATGCAACACGTGTAGCCAAAGTAATGGCACGTGA
>CAYJJL010000074.1:0-9159 GCA_964370455.1 uncultured Faecalibacterium sp. | reverse complement strand
GCTAAGATTTTTATAACCTTTTTTAGCCGCAAGAAGGTACGAAATACAAGGAAAAAAGCTAATATGTGAGGGAGCGTACACATGGTACGTGACCGAAGCATATTTGCGCATTTGACGCAGTAGTTCGTGCCTTATTGTGCGCTAAAATTATTTGTAAAGCTCAACCATACGTTTTAGGTGTTCGTATTTGTCCTCAGCTGCTTTTTGGTTACGTGCGAATAGTTCTTCTGCACGGTCAGGGAAAGCACGAGTTAGGCGGCTGTAACGGTTTTCGTTAGCAAGGAAGTCTTGGTATTTTTCCATTTTGCCTTCACGTGATGTAAGGGTGAATGGGTTTTTACCTTCAGCTTTAAGTGCTGGGTTAAAGCTAAATAGGTTCCAGTAGCCAGCTTCAACAGCAGCTTTTTGTGTGTTTTGGCAGTTAGCCATGCCACCTTTAATGCCGTGTAGTTCGCATGGTGCGTAACCGATGATTAGAGATGGGCCTGGGTATGCCTCAGCTTCAGCTATAACTTTGATAGCTTGAGCCATGTTTGCGCCTAGAGCTATTTGTGCTACATAAATGTAACCGTAGCTGATTGCAATTTCGGAAAGGCTCTTTTTCTTTAAGTCTTTACCAGCAGCTGCAAATTGGCAAACTTCGCCTATGTTGGAAGCTTTAGATGCTTGACCGCCTGTGTTTGAGTACATTTCTGTATCAAATACAAACATGTTGATGTTTTCGCCAGAAGCAAGTACATGGTCAACACCACCGAAACCGATGTCATATGCCCAGCCGTCGCCACCGAATATCCAAACAGATTTTTTGGATAGATATTTTTTGTTAGCAACGATTTTTTTGCAATGTGGGCAGTCTTGAGCAGCGCCTTTTTCAAGTATAGCTACTAAATCTGTAGTTGCTTTATCGTTAGCTAGTGTATCTTCTTTTGTAGCCATAAATGCGTCAATAGCAGTTGTTAGGCTTTCTGGTAGGTTTTCTTTAGCACGTAAAACTTCAATCTCTGCGATTAAGTTATCACGAACAGCTTTTTGGCCAAGGTATAAACCTAAACCGTGCTCTGCGTTATCTTCAAACAATGAGTTGTTCCATGCTGGGCCACGGCCTGTTTCACGGTTAACTGTGTAAGAAGAAATACCAGCAGTACCACCCCAGATTGAAGAACAACCTGTTGCGTTAGAGATGTACATGCTTTCACCGTAAAGTTGTGTAATTAAACGTGCGTATGATGTTTCTACACAGCCAGCGCAAGAACCTGAGTACTCAAGTAATGGTTGGTTGAACTGTGAACCTTTAACGGTTGTTGCAGGCATCATGCCGTCTTTTTTAGTTACGTTAGCAACACAGTAATCGTAAACTTCTTGTTCTGCTGCAAGTGATTCTTGTGGAACCATTGTGATAGCGTTTGTTGGACATACAGTCACACATTCGCTACAGCCCATACAATCAAGTGGAGAAACTGTCATTGTGTATTTGTATTCTGTTGGTTTTGGTTTGTTATCTGCAAGTTTGATATGTGCAGGTGCAGCAGCAATTTCATCAGCGCTTAGCATAAATGGACGAATTGTTGCGTGAGAACAAACATATGCACATTGGTTACATTGGATACATTTTGCTGCGTCCCACTCAGGTACAACAACAGCTGTGCCACGTTTTTCGTATGCAGATGCGCCTTGCTCAAATTCGCCAGCTACATATTTAACGAAAGTAGAAACAGGGATATCATCGCCTTCCATACGTGCTAGAGGTTCAACAAGTTCACGTACTTGGCGAACAACGTTTGGTAAACCTTTTAGCTCTGGTGCTGGTGCGTCTGCTTCTGGGTTGCTCCAAGATGCAGGTATTGTAACTTCGTGTATAGCGTCAACGCCAGCGTCAATAGCTTTCCAGTTCATGTCAACAATGTGTTGGCCTTTTGAACCGTAGCTCTTTTTAGCTGCTTGTTTCATGTATTCAACAGCTTCTTCAATAGGCATAACGTTTGCTAGTTTGAAGAATGCAGATTGTAAAATTGTGTTTGTGCGTTTGCCCATGCCAATTTCAATAGCAAGGTCAATAGCGTTGATTGTGTAAACTTTAACGTTGTTATCTGCAATGTATTTTTTAGCAGCAGCGTTTAGGTTTTCGCCAAGTTCTTCGTCGCTCCATTGGCAGTTTATCATAAATGCGCCGCCTGGTTTAACGTCTTGAACTATACGTATACCTTTTTTGAGGTATGATGGTGTATGGCATGCAACGAAATCAGCTTGGTTTACATAGTAAGGGCTGCGTATTGCATTATCGCCAAAACGCAAGTGGCTGATTGTTAAGCCTCCTGTTTTCTTGGAATCATATTGGAAGTAAGCTTGAACGAATTTGTCTGTGTGGTCGCCAAGGATTTTAATAGAGTTTTTGTTAGCGCCAACAGTACCATCACCACCAAGACCCCAGAATTTACATTCAACTGTGCCTTTTGCACTAGTGATAGGAGCTGGTTTAACTTCTGGTATTGAAAGATGTGTAACATCATCGTTGATACCAACTGTGAAGTGTGTTTTTGGTGCATCTTTAGCAAGCTCTGTAAAGATAGCAAAAACAGATGATGGAGGAGTGTCTTTGCTGCTCAAACCGTAACGGCCAGCTGTTAGGATAATATCGTTGTTGCCCATTTCGCGCAATGTACTTGCAACGTCAAGGTATAAAGGCTCGCCTAGTGCGCCTGGCTCTTTTGTGCGGTCAAGCACAGCAAGTTTTTTACATGTTGCAGGTATAGCAGACATAAAGTGTTTTGCAGACCAAGGTCTGTACAAACGAACTTTAATTAAACCAACTTTTTCGCCAGCAGCTACCATGTAATCGATAACTTCTTCAGCAACGTCGCAGAAAGAACCCATAGCCATGATAACACGCTCTGCATCTGGTGCGCCGTAGTAGTTAAATAGGCCGTAATCTGTGCCTAGTTTTTCGTTGATTTTGCCCATGTATTTTTCAACAACATCTGGCAATGCATCGTAAACACTGTTACATGCTTCACGGTTTTGGAAGAATATATCACCGTTTTGGTGAGAACCACGCATTTTTGGTGATTCTGGGTTTAGTGCGCCATCACGGAAAGCTTGTACAGCTTCCATGTTGCACATTTCTTTAAGGTCTTCAAAATCCCATGTTTCAACTTTTTGTAATTCGTGAGAAGTACGGAAACCATCAAAGAAGTTAACAAAAGGAACTTTGCCTTCGATAGATGCAAGGTGAGCAACTGGAGAAAGATCCATAACTTCTTGTACGGAGCTTTCTGCAAGCATAGCAAAACCTGTTTGACGCACAGCCATAACGTCGCTGTGATCGCCGAAGATGCTCAAAGCATGTGTTGCAACTGTACGAGCAGAAACATCAAAAACACATGGTAGTTGTTCTGCTGCAATTTTGTACATGTTTGGTATCATTAATAGTAAACCTTGGGATGCTGTAAACGTAGTGGTGATAGCGCCTGAACCCAAAGAACCGTGCACTGTACCAGCAGCACCAGCTTCGGATTGCATTTCGATAACTTTAACTTTGTCACCGAAGATATTTTTCATGCCATTTGCGGACCAAATATCTACCATATCAGCCATAGGGCTTGATGGAGTAATTGGGTAAATCGCAGCTACCTCCGTAAAGGCATAAGCCACGTGGGCGGCAGCGGTGTTACCGTCCATGGTTTGCTTTTTTCTCATCATTTGTTACTTCCTCCATTAGATGAATTCTTCACTTACAATTTTAGATATTAAGCCTAGTAAATTTGTGCTTATAGGCGCAAAAAAACACAGGCAATAACCCTTATGGAAATAATAACAAATACTACCCCGTTTGTAAAGCTCTTTGTTATAAAAATAGCAAATGTAACAAAAAGTTGAATTATTTTTTACATTTGGATAATTTTAATTTAGTGTTAGCGGTAGGTAACTAATTGACATTAACCAAACTCTGGTGTAAACTTTTTATATCAACAAAGTTTAATCGTTTAATGATTAAAAAATAAAGTGTGATTTTCTATTTAAAAATTGATAATAAAGGAGCAAAATTTATGGCGCATTTTGAAAAACGAATTAGTGGTAAAACACTTTTTGAAGGGCATGTTTTTAATATGACATTAGATACAGTAGAGCTAGAAAATGGCAAAACTGCAAGTCGCGAAGTTGTGCACCATAACGGAGGTGCATGCGTGGTTGCTTTAAACGAAAAATGCGAAATATATCTTGTGCGCCAGTTTCGCTACCCTTATGCTAAAGAGATAATAGAAATACCAGCAGGCAAACTTGAAAAAGGCGAAAACCCAAAAGACGCCGCTATACGAGAACTACGTGAGGAGTGTGGCGTTAAGGCGGAAAACATAATTTCGCTTGGCGAGTTTTACCCTACTGTTGCCTACTGCACAGAGGTTATATATATTTACCTTGCAACAGGTTTGAGCACCTGCGAAATGAACCTTGATGATGATGAATTTTTAACACCTGAGCTTATGCCACTACAAAAAGCTTATGAAATGGTTATGAGCAGCGAAATTTGTGACGGCAAAACAATAACAGGCATATTAAAAACAAAAGCACTTTTGGACGAGGGCAAAATTTAATATGAACATACCCATAATTTACCAAGATGCTCAAATTATTGTTTGCTTAAAACCTGTTGACATGCAAAGTGAGCATGCTCAAGCTTTAAACAGCAACAAAACCGAACAACAAATAGGGCAAAGCACAAAAAGTAAAAACTCACCTATCCTCTCTTTGCCTGATATGCTCTTTGAGCAAGAAAATTTACACGCCCCACTTTTTGTTGTACATCGTTTAGATGTTGTTGTGGGTGGTGTTATGGTTTTTGCAAAAACAAAATTGGCTGCTGCAAATTTAAGCGAGCAAATTAATAACAACACTATGCAAAAAACATATAGAGCCATAGTTAGTGGCTTTTTAGCTGAAAAACAAGGTATTATGGAAGATTTTTTATACCATGATAAACGCAAAGGTAGGGTTTACCCTGTAAAAAAGGAGCGCAAAGGTGTAAAAAAAGCCATTTTAAATTATAATGTAATTTGTGAAAAAGCTGTTGTTTTTTCAGCAAATAGTTTTAGCTCTCAAAAAAATAGTGATATTTTGAGCAAAAACGAAACTATATCTGAAAATAATATAAAAAATCAAGATATAATCAAAGCTGAAAATAATGCTATTAACAACCTAACAGAACTTTCGCTTTTAGAAATACATTTACAAACAGGGCGCACACACCAAATACGTGCACAATGTGCTTCACGCAAACACCCACTTTTAGGCGACGGTAAATATGGTAGCAGAGTTAAGCTTCCCTCACCTACGCTTTGGAGTTATAAGTTAGAGTTTAACCACCCAAAAACAGGCGAAAATTTAATTTTTTGCGAAAATATGCCTAGTGATTTTCCGTGGGATATTTTTTAAAACACAAAAAAAAAACGGCAAGTGCATTTTTTTGCACTTGCCGTTTTTATTAGTATTTATAATATTTTTTAATATTAGTTATTATACTGTTGCTGCGCTGTTGTCTTCGTCTTCATCTTCTGTTGTTTTTTTAGAGAAGAAAACTACAACTAATTGTACTAAAGCTATAACAGCCATTATCCATGTCCATTGGTCAACGTATTGCATTGGTAGGCTCATATCTTCTGTTAAAATAAACACTACTACTGCGCCAATCGCTGGGATTAAACTTAGTAAACGCATAAAGCCTTTTTTGTTTATTGCACGGCCTTCTTCGTCTTCTTCATCTTCGTGTTTCTTTTTACCAAAGTATGTTACTAGTAAAACAACGCTCATTAAACCTGTTAAAACTGTAAATATTAAGTTGATTAATGCCCATGCGCCATTAAACATAGAAGTTGGAGCTTCTGTATCTTCAATTTCAACTTCTGGTGCTGGTGCTTGTGGTACGTTTGTTTCTTCAATCTCAACTTCTGGTGCTGGTGCCTCTGGTACGTCTGTTTCTTCAATTTCTGTTACAGGGTCTACAGGGTCTATTGGATCAATTGGGTCTACAGGGTCTACCGGGCCTGGTGCTGGTGCTGTAGTATCCCAAATGCGTAGCTCGCCATTAACTGTTGTAATATCGTAGTTTGCTGTAACGTCTTTGCCGTTTGCATTGTTTATAACAACATCGCTAACAACACTAGCTGTTCTGTCGCCTGCATAGTAAACTGCACCTGTTAGTGTAACTATTTCTGTGTGGCCTGCAATTAAGCTATTTGCAGAAACTGTGTAGCCAACTTCGTGTGCTTCTGTTTTTAGGTAGTTGTAATCTCTTGCCATGCTATTTGCTGTGATTGTAATTGGTTTTTTTGTAATTGTAGCACGTGCAAATGTTGGTTGTGCTGTTGGTACTTCATAGTTACCAGCTTGTAAACCGCTTATTGTAACTTTGTAGTTTTTAGCTTCAACGTTTTTGTCATCTTTAGCTGTTGCATTGTTAAAGTTAACTTTACCCTCTTTTACGCTTACAGTTACATCAGCTTCATCAGTGCCTAAAAAGCCTGTTAATGTTGGGGCTGTTAAAACTGTTGCGTCGTTAGTTGCATCGTAAACTTTATCTTCAACTGTGCCTTGTGTCCATGTTAGTTGTGCTTTGTTTATTGTTAATCTTGCTGTAGTTTTTACGTTACCAATGCCTGATGGGTGTGGTAATGTAATAGTAACAACGTATACGCCTGCATTTACTGGGTTTGCAACATCTGTTTTATTTTGTTTGTAAGTTACAGTTGCAAGTGTACGTATATCAGCCTCGCTATTTGCTAAACCTGCACTGATTAAATCAGCAACAAGTCGTGTATCAAGTACAAGTTCGTTTACATTAAAATATTGTGCGCTTGCGTTATATGTTGTTACTTGATTTTCAGCTTCTGGTGTAGCAAAAGTATTTGTGTAGCTTGCTTTTTCCCATTTAGCAACATAAACAAGGTCGGCTAATTGTGTGCTTGGGTCAACAGTTGTGCTTAGGTTTGCTGTTTCACCAGTTTGCTTTACGCCATCAACTTTTTTCAATTTCCAACCTAGGAAGTCATAGCCGATTTTGCTTGGGTTGTTCAATTCAAAACTTGCTGTTTCAACGTTGTATTCTTTATTGTTTAGTGTGTTTTTATCTTCAACAATATCTTTTAATCCATTGTATTTAATTTCGTATTGTATAAGCTCAATGTTTGCTGTGTAGTTTGCGCTTGATGTTATATTTTCTGATATTACAGTATCTAACCAGCCTTTAAACTCATAGCCAGGTTTCATAACTAATGTTGGCACTTCAATTTTACCACCATGTTTAACTTTTAGTGTTATTTTACCATTGTTTGAGCCAACATAATCAGCTTCGTTTACATCAAAATTAAAAGTGATTTCATAAACTGCTCTGTTATAGTAGTAGAAAACTTCTAGTGAACCATCTGCCAAAACTTTGCCTGTTTTAAAATCAGTAGCTTCGTGTGTAAAACCTTCGTATGTGTGTACAACTGTGTCTGAGTAAGGTACTGTTTCGCCTATCATGCCATCAAATTCTTCAACGCCATCTTGGTTTGGGTTAGCATCATCATCTGTAGCATGTGCATAAGTTCCATCTAGGTTTTCAAGCATATGGTAAACTGTGTAACTTGCTTTTAGTGCTTTCCAGTTTGCTGTAATTGTAATTTTACCTGTTACATCATCAGCAATATCAAGTGCCATGCTAGGTGTTGTAATATCAGCAAAGCTTTCATCTTCAAAATCAACTGTCCAGCCGATAAACTCTGCATCTACACGGTTGTTTGGGTTAATTAATGTTGCTAAAGGTCTTGCTAATGAGTAAGTTAAAGTATTAGGGTTGCTTGTAACAGGTGAAGTACCTGTGCCAAATGTATCTGTGCTTACTAAACCTTCATATGTGATACCGTAAACTTCGCGCACAGTTAATGTGCCGTTTTTAGTAGTTACATTAAAGTTTGTGTTTGTGTTTGCTGCTGTAACTGTAATATCGTATGTGCCTTTTGTTAGTGGGTTTGGTGTTGTTGGGTATGCTAATGTTGTATCAAAACTTGCTTTATCACTATCTGTAACAGTTACGCCATTGCTATATGTGTAACCTGCAACTAAAAGTGCTTGGTCAGGTGTTTGGTCTTCATCAACTTCAATAATAGGGCCATAAACTTCAACATCAGCTGGTGTAATTTTTATGTTAACACTAACTTCTGCATATTCCATTTTGCTTGGGTCTGTATTTAATGGCAACATGTAAACAGTTTCAACAAGTGTGCCTTTTTCATCTTTTGTATCATCAACATTTATTAATGTGTCTGAAGATAAGCTTGTTATTCTTGTATATTCACCGTTTGCTGCTTTAGTAAAAAGTTGTATGCTCATTGTTGTTGGCCAGTAGCCAGCATTATGTTGTGCATCAATAATATCTTGAGCTCTAATTGTTTGTGCTGTACCTGTGTATTCTTTTTCAATAACTACTAGCTCTGCAGATTCTACTGGTGGATTTATTCCATTTGTTTTTTCCCAAACTGCATATAAAATAATTGTATCTACACCAGCTGCAAAAGTTACTGTGCTACCTACTGCATATTCAACAACTGTTGCTGTGCTTGTAGTTGCCCAGCCTTTAAACTCATAGCCTGCAATTGTGCCTGGTGTTCCAGTTGCAACAATTTCACGTGCTGTTGTTGGGTCAGTAATAGTTAAAGTTTGTGGTGCTGGGTTTATTAAACCTGTATTATCTGTGCTTGCTGTTGGTGCGTTTGTATCATAAGATAATGTTATTTTTTCTTCGTTAGGTACTGTGTTTATAGTAACTTTTTCATAGTAAAAATGTAAAGTTTTATTTGTTGTGGAAACAGGGCCAAAGTTAATGTTACCACTTGCACCATTATTTGCTATTGCAGATGGAACACGTGTTGTACCAGCTGTTTTTTCCACACCTTGGTTGCCTGATGCATCTTGGTAAACAAACCAAGCGTAACCGTCTTTAGTATGTGCTGATAAATTTGTTTGTGTATCTGTTAACCATAGTGAAATATCGTTACCACCATTAGAGTTACGGTTATCATTATCATCACTAAATAATGTTATACCATTACTATTTTCTAGGTGTACAAATGCAATGTCTATATCCTCGCCAATGTAGCTAGGGTTATATTTGCTTGCATCATTTATATC
>CAYJJL010000073.1:5915-9213 GCA_964370455.1 uncultured Faecalibacterium sp. | reverse complement strand
ATAGATTTTTCGCAATTTTTTCTATAAATTATAAAAAGAAAAAATTTCAGAAAAATCATACCTAGTTAAGTTTTTTATTGTTTTTGCGATGCTGACACCGCAGTGGCGCTTTGAGCTTAGGCTCAAAGTTACTACAGCAAAAATAATAAAAAACTGGGCGTGTTAATAAATAGTATCTGATTATTTAAAACTAACGAGATAATTTAAAATTGTAGCAACTATAGGCATAGATTTTTCGCAATTTTTTCTATAAATTATAAAAAGAAAAAATTTCAGAAAAATCATACCTAGTTAAGTTTTTTATTGTTTTTGCGATGCTGACACCGCAGTGCGAGTGCAAAACTAAGGTTTTGCCGTTATAAAACAAATTTACTTGCAACAACGCTTTTGTTTATGGTATAATAATTGAGCAAAATATATTTATTTGCTAATTTGCATAATGAAAGGGTAAATCATATGGATTGTTTGTTTTGTAAGATATCAAAAGGTGAAATTCCATCTAAAACTTTGTATGAGGATGATCAAGTTTTTGCTTTTTATGATATAGATCCAAAAGCTCCAGTACACTTTTTAGTTATACCCAAAAAGCACATAGCATCAGCGGCTGATATAACTGAAATCGACGAACAACTAGTTGGTCATATTTATACTGTAATTGCCAAACTTATCAAAGAGCTAGGCTGTGCAGATGGCTACCGTGTTGTAACCAATATAGGTAAAGATGGCGGTCAAACAGTTGCACATATGCACTTTCATGTGCTTGCAAAACGTTCTTTAGCTTGGCCACCAGGCTAGCTAGAAAAATGCTTTAAATTTATTATTGCAAAAGTTAATTTAAAAGGAAAGGCAATTTTGCCACTACCAAAGGAGAAAAACAATGTCTAAAACATATACCTTGCATGTTGCAGGCCTAACACGTGAATTACCACTTTGCCCTGTAAATGAAAATCTAGATATCGCAGCATTTATTATGTTTGGCGATGCAGAAATGACAGTAAACAGCGCGGAGGAACTTTTAAAACGTGTGCCAGAGTTTGATATTATCGTAACTGTTGAGGCAAAAAGTATACCACTAGCTCACGAAATGAGCCGCCAAAGTGGTAAACCATATATAGTTGCACGCAAAGGCAAAAAATTATATATGCAAGAGCCAATAGTTGTTAGCGATAAATCAATAACAACTGAGGGTGAACAAATTTTAGTTATAGATAAAAAAGAGCTTAAATCATTTGCAGGTAAGCGTTTATTACTAGTTGATGATGTAATTTCAAGCGGTGGCTCGTTGCGTGCGCTTGAGCATTTGCTTTCATACAGCGAGGGCGAAATTGTTGCCCGTGCAGCTGTACTCGCTGAAGGCGATGCCTCTAAACGTGATGATATAATCTACCTTGAAGCATTACCTTTATTTTTCCACTAAACTATGAAAAGCCCGCTTTTCGTTTTTTGCGCCAGCATACTTGCGGCACATCTAGCTAAAGCTTATTTGCCGCAGTATTTCGTATGGGTACTGGCGTCAATTTTTGCTCTATATGCAATAATAAAGTTTATATTAACTAAAAATATTGCCATGATACTTGGGCTGTTTGGTTTAATGGTGGGTGTTATTATGTTTAATACATCAAATTATGCCAACACGGCTAGTGTAAATGCGCTGTTAAAAAACGAAAATGTGGTTATAACAGCAACAGTGCAAGAGGTGCAAACCTCGTATATAGATGGCATGTCAAATGCGATATTAAACGTGCAAACAATAAACGGCGAGGCATATAATTTTGGCGTTGTTTGTTTCGTGATGCCATCAGTAGATAAAGGGCAAATTATTAAAGGCGAATTTGAAATTAGCGCCTTAGAGCAAAACAGTTATTTAAAAAGCAACTATGCTGACGGCGTCTATGCACAGGCAACGTATATAGGTGCTTATGAAAATTTAGGCGAAATTGGCGGATTTTACGGCTTTTGCATAAATTTACAAAAAGAGATGAGTGCAAACATACGCCGTTATTTACCTGCAAAAGAGGCTGGTATTTTAGCAGCAATGACAGTAGGCGACACTGAACATTTAAGGCAAGATATGCGCCAATTGTATAGTAAAGCTGGTGTATCGCACGTGCTTGTTGTTAGCGGTATGCACTTAGCATTAATTTGTGGCTTTATTGAATATAAGCGCAATACGGCTGTAAAGCGTAAAATATATGCGCTTTTATGTGTGGTGGTTGCGTTTTTTCTCATGGGTGTAACAGGTTTTACGCCATCAATAGTGCGTGCAGGTATAATGCTTATAGTATCTAGCATAGGTGTATTTGTATACCGTAAAAACGATGCATTAACCTCACTTTCGCTAGCAGGTGTGCTTTTACTTTTAGGCAATGGCTGGGTTATTTGCAGTGTGAGTTTTCAACTTTCGTTTGCGGCAACATTGGGTGTTTTTGGTGGTGTGGCCGTTAGCGAAAAACTAAATAAATACTTTGAAAACAAAGTGCTTGCAAGTTTACTAAAGGGTGTTTGTGCTTTTTTGTGCGTAACGTTAGGCGCAATTACTGCAACATTTCCTGTACTTGTTTTGCAAGGTTTTAACGTTAGCACTGTTGCTATATTAGCTAATATAGCAGTGTTTTTGTTTGTGCCAATAATATTAGTATCTGGTTTTGGCGCAGGTGTGTTTGGGTTATTTAACTTAACTGAAATTTTAGTTTTGCCTTTTGCTTTAATAGGTGGTATATTTATAAAGCTATTAAATTTTTGGGTTGAGGTTTTTGCAAACATACCATTTGCACAAATTTATTTTGAAACAGATTTTGCAGTTATAGTATTATTTATTTTAGCGTTTTTTGTTTATGTATGTGTGCGCATACAAATACCTTATAAAGTAACAAGCCTAAGTGTGATTTTAATTTTAATATTTACATCTTGGTTTAGTGAAAATACTTCTAAAAATATAATAGATATAGCCTTAATAGGGCAAAGTAATTACCCAGCAATAGTTGTAACGCAAAACAAAAAAGCAACTGTGTTTATGCGTGGTGGCGAGGCAAATGCTGAAAAAGTTATTGAGTATTTAGAAAATAAGCATATTTTTGAAATAGATTTTATGATTGATTTAACATATGGCGAAAGCGCTGTAACAGGCTTAACTGCAAACACAATTAAAAAACTTGATGAGTTTGAAAAATGGCAAGAACATAACTACACATTTGCAAGCGTTGAGATATTAGCCTATAATATGGGTAGAGGCGGTGTGGTTGCAATGGATGTAAAAGGCACAAGTTTTGCCGTTGGTAGCGGAGATTTTGAGATTGTT
>CAYJJL010000073.1:0-5905 GCA_964370455.1 uncultured Faecalibacterium sp. | reverse complement strand
GTATCCAGTAGATGTTTTGTTGGCGAGTAGCAGTAATGCAAGTAGTATAGCACCTGAGGCTATATTAACACGAAGCAATACATATACCTGGCTAGAAGAAACACAAGATACTGTTTTATATTATGGTAGCGAGCAAGCACAATTGCGCTTATACCCAGGCGGTGATATACAGTGGATAGGAGTGGAAATATGGCAAATGACAGATTAAAAATAAAAGATTTACATAAAAATAACTGCCCCGTGTTTTATTTTTATTCCTCACAGCAAGCGTTGGCTGAAAGAGCTTGTTTAAAAGCAAAACAGCTTTTGGCGGAGTGTGGCACAGAAGATACAGAAACAACTTTGTTAGAAGGCCCAACGCCAGAGGTTGAGCAGATATTAATGTCGGCGGGGACTATATCGTTTTTTAGTACAAGGCGTATTATTGAGCTACCTAATTTTAACCCAGCTGGTTATAGTGATAAAGATTTTGAGCTTTTGTGCGAAACTATATCCAGCGCTGAAAATGCTGTGTTTTTTATAACTAGCACTTTTGAAGAACAATGGGGTAGGTTATTGCTCTCAAAAAAAGTGCAAAATTTTATAACTGAATGTAAAAAAATAGGCTACGCCGAGGAAGTTAAGCAACTTACAGGTAAAGAGCTAAGTAATGTTTTAATTGAGCGTGCGAGCGAAAAGGGCGCAAGCATAGCGCCAAACGTAACAACCAGTTTAATAGAAAGATGTGGCTCTGAACTATTTTTATTAGAGCAAGAGATTGATAAACTTTGTGCACTTGCAAATTACGGCACAATAACAACTGATATGATAGCGCAGATTTCTGTGCAAAATTTAGAGGCAGATGTTTTTGAGATGATACAAATGCTAACATCTAACCGTGTTACACAAGCGCTTAAAAAATTACAAACACTAATGCACCTGCAAGAAGAACCAATTGCTATTACAGCGGCACTTATAGGTAGTTATACAGATATGTATAGGGCGCGTTTAGGTCAAAACAAAGGGCGCACTTATAACGAGGTTTTTAAAGATTTTGGCTACAAAGGTAAGGATTATCGCCTAAAAAAAGCCTTAGATGCCTCAAGAGGGTATAATTTAAAACAGTTAGAAAAATGTGTGCAAATTTCACTGCAAACAGATAAATCGCTAAAAAGTCAACCTGTTTCAAAACAAGTATTGCTTGAAACAGCAGTGTGTAGTTTGGCGGCGGCGAGGCAAATGCGATGAATAAGCTAAAAACTGAGCGTGTACTTGTAGTTGAGGGGAGATATGATGCCTCAAAACTGCAAGCGATTATTGAAACTACCATTATAACATTGGATGGCTTTAGCATTTATAAAGATAAAGAAAAACAAAATTTATTAAAGCGCCTTGGCAGAAAAAACGGTATTTTACTTTTAACAGATGCCGATGCAGCTGGTTTTAGATTGAGGACTTTTGTTAGTAATATTGTTGGTGAAAAATATGTTTTGCAAGCGTACACACCAGCCATTAAAGGTAAGGAAAAACGCAAGGCAATAGGTGGTAAAGAAGGCTTACTTGGCGTAGAGGGTGTAAACTCTGATTTGCTTTATGATATAATAAAAAAAGCTCTTGAAAGCGATGAAAAAGCATTTAATGTAAATGATGCTACACTACAAATAACTAATAAAAATAATTTAGAGCTTAACGCACAAGCACAAAAAAGCGAAACCGAAGGCAATACGCAAAGCAAAGCTAGCACATTGCAAAACGAGCAAAAACAGCGAGTGACATACCTCGATTTATACAACTGGGGTTTATCTGGTAAAGTGGGGAGCGCACAGCGCAAAATTGAATTTTTAAAAGCTTTAAATTTGCCACCACGTTTATCTAAAAAAGAGCTGGTAGATGTTTTAAACCGCTTATACGATTATGATTTTTTACAAGAAAAGGTAAAAGAGTTTAATTGAATGTTATGGTTTTGAAAATGACGCTAAGATAGAATATGAAACAGATAATTAAAACCTTAGGTAGTGCGTAAAAGCATTATTTAAGGTTTTTTTATTGCAAAGATTTCTGTATATTTGTCTTACTCTTGTAGGGGTCTTGACAAGGGCGGGTTAATCGTGTTACAATCATTGCAAGGTTACTCTTGATAAACTCTTGTTTTGGTTTTGTTTCTTGTGAATGATTTTGATATTGTTTTTAACAAGTTTATAGAAAAGATTTAATAAGTATCAAAGCAACCATATTAGAATTTAATATACACATAAGGAGAATTAAAATGTATAAATATCATATAACAATTAGTTTAGAAAACCCTAACTATATCATTGATAGCTTTGAAAAAGAATTAAACATAGCTATTAAACAGTATAATAGCATATCTAGGCAAGCGACAAACCCTAAGAAGGTAGCTTATAAAAAAATAGATACAAGAACATATAAAGTTGCGCTAGAAAGTGTAGCTGAACTTAAAGTACCAACTAAGGCTTTGCGTTTGCTCTCTGCAGATTTTTTAAAAGAATGTGTAAAAACTGGTGTTGATATTTCCTACTATGGTAAAGTTTTTAATATGAAAATAGAAAAAGAAAATCAAGCAGAAAGTATTAATGTTAAAAATCTTGCAGATAAGCTAAATTTGAGACTTTTAAGCTTAAATACAAATTTATTTTCTGGCTTGCAAGTGCGTGATAACAAAAATAATACTTTGAAATCGTGGGAAAAAAAGTTAGATGTTGATTTTGCTAAAAATATAGAGCTGTTAATAAAATATATAAAAAAAGAAAATACAGATATAGTTTGCCTTTATGAGTATTTCCTTAATGGCAGTCACGCTGATGTGTTTGTAGCACAAATGAAAAACTTGGGCTATAATAAAATGTATTGTAACAATACTAAAAAAGACGGCAGATACTCAGTTACTGTTGTTTTTGTAAAAGAAAAATATAGTGAAAAAGTGGAAGTTTTAAATTCACCTAACTATTTAGATGGTCGAGTTTTACTTATGAACTTTGATAATCGCTGTTTAATTTATGCTATACATGCGCCACTTAAGGAAAAAGATTCTAATGAACCATGTGAAAGAGTAGAACGTTTTTGGCGTGAAACAAAAGAATTTTGCATTACAAATAAAAATGAAAAGCTACTTATGATAGGCGATTTTAACCTATTCATAAACGGAACAATTCAAAAGAAAGCGTATCTAGAGCTATTAAAAGATGATTTTACAGATTTATGGTTATCTCAAGGTGGAGCACATGAGAGAATAACACATGTTAAAGGTGCAAGGTTAGATTACGCTTTAGCATCAGAAAGCATGCTTGAACAAAGCAAGTGTGTTAAAATTGATGATACACCACGAGTTATAGGGTTTACTGATCATTCTGCAATAATTTGCGAGCTTGACTTATAATTGTGCTTATTGTGTTATGCATAAATATTTTTGCATAACTAATAAAAAAATAAAGCCGACAGTATACTGCATGAGTAAATCATGCAATATGATGTCGGCTTTATTTTTGTGGTAACTGACCAAGTTTGAAGCGTATTTTGATGATGAACATTAAAAATAAAAATTATAAATTGTGGCAAGTGTTATTTTAATGTGCCATCAATAATTTGCTCGTAGTACCAAGGTTTTGGGGCTTTAAATGTTTTGCCACTAACCTCGCTATATGCATCATGTGCAAGCTCAGGGAAGGTTAGCTCATATGCGCATAATGCTTGATATTTAAGGCGCAGCTCTCTGTTGGCGGCATTGTTGCCGTATTTGCTATCGCCTAAAATTGGGCAAGATATGCTTTCCATATGTGCACGTATTTGGTGTGTGCGCCCTGTGATTAGCAAAACTTTTAATAGTGCAAGCCTACCAGAAACAGCAATTGTTTCGTAGTGTGTTTCAACAGGTTTAGAGCCTTTGCGTTCCTCGGATATAACTTTTACAACGCCCTTTTCAGAGTCTTTAATTAAGTGCCCTTCTAAAACACCACTAGGTGGTGATGGGCGACCAAAAGTAACACAAACATAACTTTTTTTAATTTTGCGCTCTTTTATTAAGTGTAAAAAAGTTCTTTCAGCGGCAGCTGTTTTTGCAATTATAACAAGACCAGAGGTACCAGTGTCTAGGCGGTGGCACAATGCTGGTGTGTATTGCGAATTTTCAGAGTATTCGCCAAGTTTATTTAAGCTAAAAAGTACACGGTTAAGTAAAGTTTCAACGTCTGAGCCATCAACAGGTAAACCTGCTGGTTTATTAACAATTAAAATGCAAGCATCATTGTGTATAATTTCAGCTTCAGTGCGCACTGCTTTCCATGCGGGGCCGCTAACGGTGCGTTTTTGCTCAAGTACATCGTCAGATATAAAAAGTTTAATTTCGTCACCCGCAACAACACGAGTAGAAAGTGGAGCTTTTTTGCCATTTAGTTTAATTTTATTTTCCCTTAAAGCTTTATTTAAATGGCCAAGGTTTAAGCTAGGGTAGTATGTCATTAGGTATTTGTCTAACCGTACTGGGGCTAGGCATCGGGCTTTAATAATTTGCATGTAGAACGCTCCTTGAGGTGTTGTTTAGTTGTTAAGTAACAAATATAAACAAATTTTAATTCGGTGGTAATTGTTTTGTTTGTTCATCATCTGTTTTTTCGTTTTGGCGAGAAACAAGTACAAAAATAGAAATCATTTTAAGTATATATTTTGCGCTGTTAATTTCCTTTTCTGTCCAAATACGTGGAAATTCGCAATCAACAAAACCTATTATGATAGGTATGTACGATAGCTGTTTATCGCTAGTGTGTAGTAAAAGCATAGATTCGACACCGGCGGCTTTTACTATGTTTCTAGCGGTGGTGCTTTTTAGTGTTGTAAAATCGTTACAATAGAAAGCGTCATTTGTATTGAGCATTTCTAAAAACTCACTTAAATGTTCCGCTGGCATGTTTTGGAAGTTTTCTTTTTGTGAGGTGTGACCAACATTGCACCATTCGTAGGTTTTAGAATAAGTCTTGCCTTCGTCCATGCTTTCCATTATAAAGCATCTGTCAACCTTTAGGTGCATGCCTATAAATTTAAGCACCATTTCAATGGAGGTATCACTGTTTTGCATCTCATATAAAAGTTCAAATACATTTGATATAAAATCAGCATCAAAATAAGCATCTGCAATTCTGCCAACATTTTCTAGCAGTGTTAAATTGCTCATAGTGCCGTCAAATAACTCATCGGAATAGAATGTGTAGCAATCTTTACCGTTCATTTTTGATTGATACAAAGCTTTATCGGCAGAGGTATATAAGCTTTCGAAATCGGATGCATTTTGTGGATATAACGATATACCAACACTACCAGAAACTTTGTAAGTTCCTGTTTCGCCAGTGTAATTATTTTTAAAGGCTTCAACTATCATGTTAGCTTTTTTGTTAGTGATTTTTAATTTTTTGATATTTTTTAAGAAAATTACAAATTCGTCACCGCCAATACGGCCGATGATATCACCATCTCTAAAACAGTTGTGCAAGGTGCTCGCAATATCTTTTAATACACTATCACCAAAAGAGTGTCCTAAGTTATCGTTTATAGATTTGAAATCATCTATATCAACAACAAACAAAGCATGTTGAGAGTTTGGGTTTTCAGTTAGGGCTTTTTTAATTAGGTTTTCTGTAGCCATGGATTCAAGTGTTTTTTGCTCATTGATATTTATTGCTTTACCAACGGTAAATATAGGGTTGCCCTCGGCACTTTTTATTGTTTTATATGCAAACATGTGGTAGGCAACAGTACCGTTTAATTGCATCAAACGTATTTCAAAAGTTTTTTCTATGCCGTTTTTTATGCTACGTGCAAAGCTATTAAAAATCTCCAAATCTTCTGGATAAATAATGGTGTTAATAAATTCGTTATTTGGGAATTCATATCTTTCATCTTTAATTTTTAAACCTTT
>CAYJJL010000072.1:0-9323 GCA_964370455.1 uncultured Faecalibacterium sp. | reverse complement strand
AGTTTTCAGGGGGGATGCGCCAACGTGCAGTTATTGCAATGGCACTTGCACTAAAACCAAAATTACTAATTTTGGACGAACCAACAACTGCGCTTGATACAGTTGTTCAACGTGATATTTTAAGACGTATTTACGACCTTAAAGAAGTGCTTGGTTTTTCAATTTTATTTATCACACATGATATTTCACTAATGATGGAATTTTGCGATAACGTTGCGATTATGTACGCTGGTAAAATAGTTGAAAAAGCAACACCAAAGAAAATTTTGCACCAACCATCACACCCATATACATTTGGGCTTAAAAATTCTTTCCCATCATTAAAAGGTAAAATTGAATACATGGAGGGCATACAAGGCTCGCCACTTGATTTGAAAAATATCCCTGATGGTTGCCGTTTTGAGGCACGTTGCTTTAACCGCTGTGATGTTTGCGCAAAACAAGAACCAACAAGAACACAGAGCGGTGATGATTTCTTCTACTGTCACAAACCATTGACCGCAAGCGGGGAGGGTGTACAAAATGGCTAATGAAAAAAGAGAGGTTGCTTTTAAAGTTGAAAACCTCACCATGGATTTTAAAACTAGCGGAAAAAACTTTTTTTCAAAAACTAAAACTTTGCGTGCATTAAGTGATGTTTCGTTTGATCTTTATAAAGGTGAGTCCCTAGCTGTTGTTGGCGAATCTGGCTGTGGTAAATCCACAATTTGCCGCATAGCTATGAAGTTCCATGAGCCTAGCCAAGGCAAAATGTACTTTGGCGATGAAGACGTACACCAACTAAAAGGCGAAAGACTTAAAAACTACCGCCAAAAAGCACAAATGATTTTCCAAGATCCATTTTCTGCTTTAAACCCACTACATAGCATTAACTATCACCTAGAACGCCCTGTTAAACTTTACCATAAAGATACCCCAGAGGCGATGAAAAAACGCATAGATGACGCACTTGAAATGGTTGGTTTAACACCACCTAGCGAACAAGGCGTAAAATTTCCGCACCAACTTTCTGGTGGTCAAAAACAAAGGGCATATATTGCACGTGTACTTGCAGCTGGTGCTGAGGTTATTTTTGCCGATGAACCTACTTCAATGCTTGATGTTTCCATACGTTTGGGCGTTTTAAACTTGATGAATGATTTGAAAAAGAAATTTGGTAAATCTTTCATTTATATTACACATGATATTGCTACAGCACGTTATTTTGCAGACCGTATCATAGTACTTTATGCAGGCCATATAGTGGAATCTGGCGATGTTAACGAAGTTATTATTAACCCAAAACATCCATACACTCAACTATTAGTTGCAGTTGCACCAGACCCAGAGCGTGAAGGTGATTTAGTTATACCTGTTAAATCAACAGAGGAAAGCGAAATTTCAATGTGGACACCAGAAAGCAAAGGTTGCCCATTTAAGCACCGTTGTTTATATGCAAAAGATGTTTGCCACAGCGAAATGCCACCTGAAACAAAAGTTGGCGAAAATCAATTTATACGTTGCCATAACCCTCAATTTTAAAAAAAGCGCATTATAACCGCCCAATATCTTATATTTCACATAAAGCGTGAAATAGTGAAAAATGAAAAATGTAGAATGAACAGTTATTAAAGAAAATCGTTGATTTTTAATTTAACTTTTCACTCTGCACATCAATAATCGTAGATTATTTATATTTTTTATTGATTATATTGGGCGGCTAATGTTGCGTTTAAGGATATGCTACAAACTCTACAAGTAGAAAGGCAAGTTGCATGTACAGCTTAGATTATATAAAATACACTCAAAAAATAAGAGAAACAGTAGGCGAGGCCTGTGTTTTACTTAAAAACGATAATAACACTTTACCTTTGCAAAATAACGATGTTATATCTATTTTTGGTCGTTCACAAATAGAAACATATTATTGCGGTTCCGGTTCAGGCGGTATGGTTAACGTGCCTTATGTGCGAAGCTTTTTAGAGGGGCTTTCGGCAAAACGCAAAGTAAACGAGGAAGTTACAGACCTACACAAAAAATTTATTGAACAAAACCCATTTGATAAAGGTGAGGGCTGGGCTATGGAGCCTTTCTCTCAAAAGGAACTACCACTTACTGAGGAAATAGTTAAAGCTGCACGTGCAAAATCCAGTGTAGCAGTTATGATTATAGGCCGCCTTGCTGGTGAGGATAAAGATGTTTTGCCAGAGGGTGGTAGCTATTACTTGAGCAAAACCGAAAGCGAAAACCTAGAACTGCTTTGCGCACACTTTGAAAAAACTGTTGTGATGCTTAACGTTGGCGGTGTTATGGATATGTCCTTTGTGGGCAAATATAACCCTAGCGCAGTTATGTATGCATGGCATGGCGGTGTGGAAAGTGGCAACGGTTTTGCAGATTTGCTTTGTGGCGATGTAAACTTTTCAGGTTCTATGCCAGATACAGTTGCGTTTGAGCTTGATGATTATCCGTCTACAAAGAACTTTGGTGATGAATTTAACAACACCTATGAGGAAGATATTTTTGTTGGTTATAGATACTTTGAAACTTTCTGCCCACAAAAAATATTATACCCATTTGGTTTTGGTCTTTCATATACTAGTTTTGAGCTAGAAGTTAAAAATTTCAGTTATGTTAATAACGAAGTTAAACTTGATTTTGTTGTAACAAACACAGGCAAGGTGGCAGGTAAAAAAGCTGTACAGATTTATACCCAAAGCCCATCAGTGGAATTATACCAAGCTAAAAAAGCTATGTGTGCTTTTGCAAAAACTAAACTTTTAAACCCAGCTGAAAGTGAGCAAATTAGCCTAGTTATTAACGAAAAAGACTTTGCATCTTTCAGCGAAAAAGCAACAGCTTTTGTGCTTGAAAAAGGCGAGTATAATTTTTACATTGGTTTTGATTGCAAAACTACAAACGTGGCTGGTAGCTTTGAAATTAGCGAGGAAAAAATAGTTGAACAAGTTGCACACGCGCTTGCACCAATAGTAGATTTTGACCGTATGGAAAGCATACGAAATGGCGAAAACTACGAAATAAAATTTGCAAAAGCACCTTTGCGCCGTTATGATATTGCACAGCGTATTGCAGAAAACCGCAAAGAAGCACCAGCGCAAACTAACAATGCATACACATTTGATATGGTTAAAAAAGGCGAGATAACAACTAGCGAATTTGTAAACGATTTATCAGACCTTGACCTTATACACATGACACGTGGCGAGGGCATGTGCTCACCAAAAGTTACACCTGGCACTGCTGGTTGTTTTGGCGCTGTGAGCGAAAATTTAAATAAAACACGCAAAATGCCAATAGTGTGCTGTGCAGATGGCCCATCTGGCATACGTATGGACTGTGGCACTATGGCAATGAGTGTACCAAACGGCACAGCTATTGCATCAACTTTTAATACAGACCTTTGTAGCGAATTATTTGATTTTGTTGCACTTGAAATGGTTAAAAATAATGTTGATACTTTGCTTGGCCCTGGTATGAACATACACCGTAGCCCACTTTGTGGACGTAATTTTGAATATTTTTCAGAAGATCCACTACTAACTGGTAAAATGGCGGTAGCACAGCTAAAAGCTATGCACGCTTACGGTGTTACAGGCACAATTAAACACTTTGCGCTAAACAACCAAGAGTTTTCACGTAAAAAAGTTAATGCTACTATATCTGAGCGTGCAGTGCGTGAGGTTTACTTGCGTGGTTTTGAAATAGCAGTTAAAGAGGGCGGCGCTTATTCAATCATGACATCATACAACCCAATTAATAGCATACACGCTGCAAGTAACTACGACTTAAACACAGTTGTTTTACGTGGCGATTGGGGCTTTGAAGGTGTAGTTATGACAGATTGGTGGGCAACTATGAACTTTGAAGGCCAAGAAGGCACTTTGGAAAACACCACTGCTATGATTACAGCACAAAACGATGTATTTATGGTTGTTTCGGATGCGGTTAAAAACACCATGAACGATAATAGCGAAAACGGTTTAAAAGATGGTACTTTGACTCGTAGCGATTTAGTGCGAACAGGTGAAAATATAATAAACTATATTTTACGCTCAAATTGCTCTAAAGAAGAAAAAACAGTTGATGCTCAAAACGTACCAGAAAGCGAATTTCAAAATATTTGCGAACTTGGGGATTTTTACATAGACGAAACTTTGGATTTTGATGGCTCCATCGTTAACTCACAAAGAAGCACACTAAACAAATTTACTTTATACATGAAAGAAATGGGGAATTATACCATTGATTTTAAACTGCATGCAGTAGCAGGCGAACTTGCACAGGTGCCAATGAGTGTAGTGGTAAACCGTGCACTTTTAGGGACAAAAACACTAAAAGGTGGTACAGCAGGCGAGTTTAAAGTAGAGTTTGATATGTTTGTGAGCAAAAATGTTTACTGTGAGCTATTTTTTGGCGAAACAGGCATGGTTATAGATGAGTTTATTATTAAGAGAAATTGAAAGGATATAAAGCTACAATGAACAATAATTTTGTGCGTATAGGTGGAGAACCTTACTATAAAATTTCAAATAGCGAGGAATTAGCGCCGTTTTTTATTAACGTGCCTAGTGCTAGTGATATTTGGATTTTTATGTCGTCTTGCGGTGGTTTAACAGCAGGCAGAAAAAACGCTGACGGAAATATTTTTCCATATGAAACCGACGATAAATTAATGCAAAACTGCGAAACAGGCTCAAAAACTTTAATTAAAGTAGATGGCAAGTTATGGCAACCATTTGAGCAAACTGAAATTAAACATTATGAAATAGAGCGTAACATATATAAATCTTGCTATGCAGCAAGCGTTATTTTTGAGGAAATAAACAAGGATTTATCTTTAAGTTATTCCTACAAATACGAAAGTAGCGAAAAATATGGCTTTGTAAAAACAGCAAAATTAACAAACCTAGGTGAGCAAAAGCGTACACTTGAAGTTTTAGATGGTATGATGAATATTTTGCCTTTTGGTGTTAACAGCATTTTACAAGCAACTGGTTCAACTTTAGTTGATGCATATAAAATGGCAGAGCTTGCAGGTGAAAACCTAGCGCTTTACTCACTTTCAACTACTATAAATGATACACCATACCCAATTGAAATGCTAAAAGCAAACATTTGCTATAACACTATGTCTTGTGCAAATGTTTACCTAAACCCAATAGTTACAAAGCTATTTACTGAGGGTAAAAGCCTTGATGTTGAGCGTGAAAATCGTGGTGGCAAGTGCGCGTACTATATAGTATTTACAGCAGAGCTTGCAAAAGATGAAGAAAAATCATATTCTTTCGTGCTAGATAACGGCTACGACCACAGCGCAATTGTAGAAATTTTAGAATTTGTGAAAAATGCTGATTTTGCGCCATTATTTGCAGATATTCAAAAAGGTGTGCAAGATTTAATCACAATAGTTGAAAAAGCAGACGGTATACAAATAACAGGCGATGAAGTTGCAACGGCTACACATTATCTATCCACTTTATACAACTGTATGCGTGGTGGTGTTTTTGAAAGTGGTTATGAACTTGATTATAATGACTTTTTGAAATTTGTTGCTTTGCGCAATAAAAAATTACACGAAAGCCTTGTTAATGATGCAGTTTATGCTGAATTAAAAGCATGCACAAATATAGGTGATTTAAAACAAAAATCAATTGCTAACGCTGATTTACAACGCTTAGTGCTTGAGTATTTGCCGCTTTCATTCTCACGTCGCCACGGCGACCCATCTCGCCCTTGGAATAAATTTAATATTTCTATTAAAGATGAAAACGGCGACAAAGCATTATATTACGAGGGTAACTGGCGTGATATCTTCCAAAACTGGGAGGCGCTAGGGCTTTCGTACCCAGCATATTATGAAAATATGCTTGCAAAATTTGTAAATGCTTCAACTTTTGATGGTTTTAACCCATATCGCATTAGCACTATGGGTATTGACTGGGAAAAACCAGAACCAGAAAATCCATTTAGTGGTTTAGGCTACTGGGGTGATCATCAAATTATTTATTTGCTACGTTTGTTGCAAGGTTTGGAAAATCACTTCCCTGAAAAATTACAAAGCATGCTAGCTGAAGAAATTTTTAGCTATGCAAATGTACCTTACAAAATTGCAGATTATAAAGACATTTTAAAAGATAGCAAAAACACAATTTTGTTTGACGTTAAAGCTGATGAAGAAATTGGCGAAATTGTAAAAACAATGGGTAATGATGGCCGTTTAATACTAAAAGGCAATGATGTACTTATGGTTAACCTTGCTGAAAAATTGCTTGTACCTGCGCTTTCAAAAGCTGCAAACTTAATGATAGGTGGCGGTATTTGGATGAACACAGGCCGCCCAGAGTGGAACGATGCAAACAATGCAATAGTTGGTATTGGTCTTTCCATGGTTACTGTGTATCATCTTTCAGCATATCTTGATTTCTTGCAAGCTCTTTTTGAACGCAGTGAAGAAAGCTATGTAATAAGCACTGCTGTAACAAAATGGCTAAGTGAAAGCACTGCATTATTTGCAAATTGTGGTGGAGATTTTACTGGTAAAGAGAAAACTCTTTTAGATGCACAAGGCGAGTTATTTAGTACATATAGGGATAACTACTACAGCGCAGGTTTAGGTGAAAAAACACCTTGTGATAAAACTGCTATTTTAAACTTTATAAAAGAGGCAAAATTAGCTGTTAGCGCAACAATTGCACAAAACAAAACAGAGGTTTTTGCAAGCTATAACCTATTAAACGATGATTTTACAGTTAGCGCAATGCAAGCTATGCTTGAGGGACAATCAGCAGCTGTTGGCAGTGGCTTTTTAACACCAGCTGAGGTTTGCGATTTAGCAAAAGAGATGGAAAAAGAGCTTTACAGCCAAAAATTGAGAACACATACACTTTATCCTGTAAAAATAACAAACCGCTTTTTTGAGAAAAACACAATCAATGCAAATATCAACGCAATTGAGGGTGTAGTTTGTAAAGATTTTAAAGGTGCATTGCACTTTGATGCAAGCGTTAAAACCTCGCAAGATTTAACCGAAAAATGCGCAAAATTAGACGTTGATGCAAACACAGTTCAAATTTTATTAGATGAATTTGAACGTTTGTTCTCACATAAAAAGTTTACTGGCAGAAGCTGTGCAATGTATAAATTTGAAGGCATAGGCTGTGTTTACTGGCATCAAAATGCTAAATTCTTGCTAGCTATACTAGAAACAGCGCAGCGTGCAAGGGCAAATGGTGAGGATATTACAGATATAATGGCGCTTTATGATAGCTTATTACAAGGCTTTATTTATCGCAAATCACCAAAAGAGTGCAACGCAATACCCATTGAGCCATACTCACACACTGCTTTTAATGGCAAAAGTGAGCAACCAGGCATGACAGGCCAAGTTAAGGAATCTGTAATTATGCGCCGTGGTGAACTTGGTGTAATAGTTAAAAATGGCGTTATATCATTTGATAGTGCGTTTTTACGTGATGGCGAGTTTGATGAAAACGGCAAGATTAGCTTTGCGCTTTGCGGTTTACCAGTTTGCTACAACAAAACAGGTGAGAGCAAAATGCAAATTACATTTGCTGATGGAAGCGTTACAAACCAAAGCGATTATACTTTGAATAAAGATATTTGCAAAAAGATTTTTGAACGCAATGGCGAAGTAAAAGGTATTGAAATTTACGTTTAAGTAAAAGCAAATAATCCAAAATAGTTTGGAATGTTTGCACCAAACCAATACAAGTTTTAAAATAAAATCGTTAATGAAAACCCTGCTAAATGCAAAAACTTAGGCATTTAGCAGGGTTTTTATAATATTTTGTGTAGTTTGCTTGACCACAATTTTTAAATATGTTAAAATAACTATAGATATAATTATCGTTATTACAATTATTTTTTGATAGATGCATAAATAATAAATTGCGTATTACTTTTGTAATGCAAAGAGAGGTATAACGTATATGGAATTAAACTTAATAACTGTTTTAAGTTTTGTAGTGCTGTTTACCTATAGTTTCCAAGCAGTTAATTTTGCAGGGCAAATACTTAGCAAAACAAAAATGATTTTAAAAGTACAGCTTGCTTTAACTTTGCTTAATTTTGTATTTTTAGCCGTTGTTTTTTATTCGAATTTATCGTTTTATTTAATGTATATAATACTGTTTTTAGGTATTTTACTAGAGATAAAATTTTTGTCAGATACAAAAATAGGGCAGGGTGTTTTTGGCACACTTGTGTTTATGTTAAATATTAGCCATGTACACTTACTAACAATCATTATAGTATCGAATTTAACTAAAAAACCAACTATTGATTTTTATGTAGATACCAGTTTTAAAGCACTTACTGTTTTATTTGCTTTTGGTATATTGAGTTTAGTTTTAATTATATTTAAAAACTTTATACCATTGCAAACTGTTATTAGGCTTTCAAAAAGGTTTCCGTATTCAGCAATTATTTCTATTACAGCTCTAGCAATGTTTATAAACACTTTGGCTGATTCGTTTTTTTTAATAACTTCAAATTCAAACATGAGCTTAACAATAACTATTGTGTTTAATGTTTTGTTTAGCTATGTGGTTTTTTACTTTGTGTTTTTGTTTTCGGTAAATCTTATTAACTTGCACGCTTACAAACGCAAAGCAGATGAAGTTGAAAACACATATAACCAAGTTATGCAAGAAAAAGTCAGAGTAAATAAAAAAATATATACGGATACCTTAACGGGTGTATTTAACAGAAAGTATCTTGATGAAAAAATGGATTTACTATTGCAAGATGCTAAAGCTGAATTTGTAGTTGTATTTTTAGATATAACAGGCTTAAAATATGTAAACGATACATATGGACACCAAGCAGGGGATACATATATTAAAGTGGTTGCAAATATATTAAAACAATCTGTGAGAGATTTTGACACTGTGGCAAGAGTTGGTGGCGATGAGTTTGTTTTAATAGCTGAATATTTAAGCGAAGAAAAAACAGACGTTTTGTTAGATAGAATAAAAACTAATGTTTTATGTGAAAACAAAAAGCATGAATTTTTAGTTAACGTTAGCATAGGTAGCGTTTATGTTAATAACCAAAACAATAAGTACGAAAAAGCGCTAATTTTTGATAAAGCAGATGAACGGATGCGAGCAGATAAAAAACTATTTTATAGTGAGATGGAGAATAAAAAATGATTTATTTTATCCTGATTTTCTATGTGTTTTACAACTATATGATGTTTAAATATACTGGGCAGATTTTTGGGCAAAACATTAAATTGCGCAGTAAACTTTTGTTTGCAATATTAGCAAATACGTTTTTAGTGTTTTTGCCTGTTTATGTAA
>CAYJJL010000071.1:0-9343 GCA_964370455.1 uncultured Faecalibacterium sp. | reverse complement strand
CATAACACGTGAAGTTTTAAGTGGCTTAAAAGGTGCAAAACGTGATGCTGTAATAATAAACTCCGCCGCTGCACTGTATATCACTAAAGACGATGTTTCACTAATTGAATGCATTAAAGAGGTTGAGTTATTATTAGATAGTGGCAAAGCACTTTGCAAACTAGATGAATTTATAGCTTATTCCAACAATTAGGAGGTGTTTATTTTGATATTACAAACTATCGCCGAACACGCAAAAATCAGAGTTGCAAACGACAAAAAAAACATTAGCCTTACCGAAATGAAAAAAGCAGCACTATCGCTTGAAAAAGGCAATTTTTGCTTTGAAACAGCACTTAGAAATAACACCCCCGCCATAATATGCGAGGTTAAAAAAGCCTCACCATCTAAAGGTATTATTTCAAGCGATTTCCCCTATTTGCAAATTGCAAAACAATACGAAGATGCAAACGCAACGTGTATATCAGTTTTAACTGAGCCTAAATGGTTTTTAGGTAGTGATGAAATTTTCACCCAAATACGCAAAACAGTAAAAACACCTTTGCTACGTAAAGATTTCACTGTCGATGAATATCAAATTTACCAAAGCAAAGTTTTAGGTGCAGATTGTGTTTTGCTAATTTGCGCATTACTTTCCACACACGAAATATCAAAATATATTAAAATTTGTGATACGCTAGGCATAAATGCATTAGTTGAAACGCACGACGAAACCGAAATTAAAAGTGCTGTTGAAGCTGGCGCAAAAATTATAGGTGTGAATAACCGCAATTTAAAAGATTTTTCAGTTGATTTAGAAAACTCCACTAACTTATATAAATTTATACCTAAAGATGTACTTTTTGTTGCTGAAAGCGGAATTTTAACACCGCAAGATGGTATTAAATTAATACACAATGGTGCTAATGCTTTGCTTATAGGTGAGGCGCTAATGAAAACAAGCGATAAAAAGGCATTTATAGATGAAATTCAAAAAACGGCACAATAATAACTTGCAAATATCAAACTAGTTTTTGTATGAGGAGTACACTATATGACCAAAGTTAAAATTTGCGGACTTTTTAGGGATGAAGATATAAATTACGTAAACGAAACACTACCTAATTACGCTGGTTTTATAATTGATTTTGAAAAAAGCCACCGAAGTATAGATTACGAAAAAGCCAAAAAGTTAATCTCACAGCTTGATACAAACATAAAATCTGTTTGTGTTTTTGTAAATAAACCCATTGATTACATATTGAAATTTAAAGGCATATGCGATATTGTGCAACTACACGGCAATGAGGATAATGATTATATAGCAGAGTTAAAAAAGCAAATGCCAAATACAGAAATTTGGCAAGCATTTAAAATCACAAACGCTGAGAGTTTAAAAAAGGCAAAAAGCTCTAATGCAGATATGATACTGCTAGATAATGGATATGGCACAGGCAATACCTTTGACTGGACACTGATAGATAACTTTGATAGAGATTTTATTTTAGCAGGCGGAATAAACGCTACAAACCTTGAATTTGCAATTGATAAATTTATGCCGTTTGCTTTAGATATTAGTAGTGGCGCTGAAAGTGACAAACTAAAAAATTTTGATAAAATCGCAAAAATAATTAACATAACAAGGAGAATAAACGATGCAAGATAAATTTGGTGTGCATGGCGGTAGATACATACCTGAAACCCTTATGAACGCAGTTATAGAGCTTGAAAAAGCTTATGATCATTATAAAAATGATAAAGAATTTTGTGATGAGTTATCATTTTTATTTAATGAGTACGCAGGCAGGCCATCTAGGCTTTACTATGCAAAAAAGCTTACTGAAGATTTAGGTGGTGCAAAAGTTTACCTAAAGCGTGAGGATTTAAACCACACAGGTGCTCATAAAATAAACAATGTATTAGGTCAAGTTTTGCTTGCAAAAAAAATGGGCAAAACCAGAATAATTGCTGAAACTGGTGCTGGGCAACATGGCGTTGCAACAGCTACGGCAGCCGCACTTTTTGGCATGGAATGCGAAATTTTCATGGGTAAGGAAGATTGCGAAAGGCAATCGCTAAATGTATATAAAATGGAGCTTTTAGGCGCAAAAGTTAACCCTGTAACCTCTGGCACAGCCACTTTAAAAGACGCTGTTTCTGAAACAATGCGCGAGTGGACATCACGCATTGCAGATACGCACTATGTTTTAGGCTCTGTAATGGGGCCACACCCCTTCCCCACTATTGTTAGAGATTTTCAAGCTGTTATCTCTCAAGAAATTAAAGACCAATGCCTTGAAAAAGAGGGCAAATTGCCAGATATGGTTATAGCTTGCGTTGGCGGCGGCTCAAATGCAATAGGCGCTTTTTATCATTTTATTGATGATAAAAATGTGGAGTTAATTGGCTGTGAGGCAGCTGGCAAAGGCGTAAACACACCCGATACTGCTGCTACAATAGCAACAGGTACACTAGGCATATTTCACGGCATGAAAAGCTATTTTTGCCAAGATGAATACGGCCAAATCGCACCAGTTCACTCCATTTCAGCAGGGCTTGATTACCCTGGCATAGGCCCTGAGCATGCTCATTTACATGATATAAACCGTGCGCAGTATGTTTCTATCACCGATGATGAGGCGGTAAAAGCGTTTGAGTATTTATCAAAAACTGAGGGTATTATACCAGCAATTGAAAGCTCACACGCATTAGCATATGCTTTAAAAGTTGTGCCAAATATGCCTAAAGATAAAATAGTAGTAGTTAACTTATCTGGCCGAGGTGATAAAGATTGTTTATCCATAGCACGATACAACGGAAAGGAAATTAACGAATGAGTAAAATAACAGATGCTTTTAAAAATAAAAAAGCTTTTATTCCATTTATAACTTGTGGCGACCCTGACCTTAACACTACAAAAAGGCTTATTTACACACTAGAAAAATCAGGTGCAAGTATAATTGAACTAGGCATACCTTTTTCCGACCCTACTGCGGAGGGCATTGTTATACAAAGCGCAAATGAAAGGGCACTTAAAAACAATGTAACCACCGATAAAATTTTTGAAATGGTGGAAAGTATAGATATTAAAGTTCCGCTAGTTTTTATGACATATGCAAACATTGTTTTCTCATACGGAATTGAAAAATTTGCAAAGCGCTGTAAAGAAATAGGCATGAGTGGCGTTATTTTACCAGATATCCCTTTTGAGGAAAAACAAGAATTTAGTAAGGTGTTTGAAAACCATGAAATTGATTTTATATCGCTAATTGCGCCTACCTCTCACGCAAGAGTTAAAACCATCGCACAAGATGCATCTGGTTTTATATACTTAGTTTCGTCCCTTGGGGTAACTGGTGTTAGGCAAAATATAACAACAAATATAGATGACATTGTAGCTTTAATACGCAAAACAACTGATTTACCTATAGCAATAGGTTTTGGCATTTCAAGCCCAGAACAAGCAAAAAACATGTCGCAAAAAGCTGATGGCGTTATTGTTGGCTCCGCAATTGTAAAAATAATTGCAGAGCATGGCGAAAACAGTGTTAGCAAAGTGGAGGAATATGTAAATAGCATTATAAATGCTATTTAAACATTACTTTTGCAAGCGTTTTATTTCTTTGCAACAAAGTTAATATATAGTGATATATCACGCTAAAATAAACATCTAAAAGCATAAAAACTGGCTGTGCACAATTAAATTGTGCACAGCCAGTTTTGTATTTACATGGTTTTTTCAGTTATTTGCAGGTAATATTTTTATTAGCGCATCTAACGTTTCACCTTCTATTTTATTTTCAAAACTACCATAGTAATAATTGTTTTCAAAAACTAAAATTGATGCAATATAACTTGAATCCATTGGCTCACCGTTAAAAATATCCAATAATTCTTCATCGCTAATTTCAGTTTCAAGTTCTTGTGTGGTATTATATCTTTCGCTTGTGGTGTATATATAAAATATGTTTTCAGCTTTTTTATAATCATCTGCTACATAATTTACAGTGCCAAAATTTTCATTTAGTTCTATTAGCAACTCCTTATCTATGTTATTTTTCACAAAAAAACTTTCGTAATCTTCGGTTTTGTAAGTATCAATTATATCAAACTCATCAAACTGTGCTAGTAAGTTAGTTATCATTTGTTCATCAAAATATTTGCTACTTGTGTATGTCATGGTATTATCATCCACCACCACTAATTCCGTAAAATCCTCATCGTTTTCGTCATAGTGCAAAGTGCCAACACTCAATAAGATATCATTAATAAAACTTTCGTCCTTATGAGCTAAAAAACCAATATTGGGCAAATTTTCGTTAAATTGTAATGCTATTGAGCTAGATGTAAAATAAACATCTCCACTTTCTAAAATATTGATAGGTGCATATTTATGATGCTCATCTGTTAAGTACCTTGCAGAAATTTGATTTGTAGTATTTACTATTGCTACAACGCTTGATGTTATTTTAATTGCAAATACAACAAGCACTATTAAAACTATGTAAATAATCCATTTTGTGTTTGATTTTTTAGCAGGTTTTTCTCTCGTTTTAGGCATTAAATTCCTCCTAATCTCCCCTATTTGTTTCATAATTTTTACTAGTATTAAAAATTATTCTAAGTTAAGCTTTTTTGTTATCAAATGTTTGCACACAAATACCTCTACTATGCATTCCGCTATATAGATAATACACATAAAACCATATATCGCTATTATAAAATCAATGTTTAAATCGAAATTTTCTATACCTTGAGATCTATTATTAAATAATATAAACACAAATGTTATTGGTGTTAAAATTATAATGTTAATTATCTGTGTACCGTAATTTAACGCTATCCAAGCACCTATTGAAGCTAGTATTTTTTTAGTGCTAAGTTGTCCTATGCATATTGATGTATATAATGTTAAAATCAAAAAAATACTTTGTAATAAAAATAAACTTAACACTAGTAGCAACTGCATAGGAGATAAAAGCCTATTTACAAACTCAACAGCAGCTTGTAATAGCAAAATTCCATTGCCGGTTGAAAAAACTATTAACAGTGATGATAAATAACTAAAAATCAGCATTATAACACTCGCAAGCAACGCCATGGTTAATTTACATAAAAAGTGATCTATAGGTTTTATAGGTAATGTAAAGGTCATATACCCTTGCAATGTAAAAAACTGTTTATAAAACCGCATTGTTATAATAACCATTGGCAAAACACTCATAGCAAGCATAATAAACAAATATTGTACCAACACAAATACTTCAACGATAGAAAAAATATCACCGTTAAACATGGCTAGCCAGCTTACTACAATCACAACTACAGTTGCAACCAATAATGCAATTAACGCAGGTATCATTATTTTTGCGTAATATCTAAACTCGTAATAATACAATTTTTCTAACATTTGAACACCTCCCTAAATAAATTATCTATGCTCATGTTATTTGCTTGCCTAATATCATCAATTGTACCGCTGAGAATAATTTCACCATTTTTAACGAAAACCAAATCGCTAATAACAGGCTCTATATCTGCAATTAAATGTGTTGAAATTATAACTGATGCATTTTCGTTATAATTTGTAATAATCGTTTCTATAATATAATTGCGTGCTGCTGGGTCAACACCTGCTATGGGTTCATCTAGCAAATACAGCTGTGCATCACGGCTCATAACAAGTATAAGCGCAAGTTTTTCTTGGTTGCCTTTTGATAAGCTTTTAACCTTTGCTTTTAGGTTAATATTTAAGTTTCGCAACATATCCAGTGCACGCTCAACTCTAAAATCATCATAAAAATCTGCATAATATTTAACGCTAAACTCAACTGTTTCGCTTTGGTCTAAAAAAACTTTATCAGGCAAATACGAAACTATCTTTTTTGTTTGCACGCCTGGCGCATTACCGCAAATTTCTATACTGCCATCATCTGGCATAAGCAAGCCATTTAATAATTTTATCAAAGTTGTTTTTCCGCTACCATTTGGCCCTAGTAAACCTAAAATTTTACCTCTGCCTAGTTCAAAATTCAAATTATTTAATGCTATGTTGGTTTTATAGCGTTTAGTTAAATTTGTACAGCGCACTAAAGTTTCCATCAACTTTCCTCCTTTAATCTGTTTTGCATTTGTGATAATATTTCCGCCTTTGTAAAGCCTAGTTCTATCATTGCTGAAATAAAATCATCACTTGCCTGTGCAAGCCTAATTTTGCCCATATCTTTTATTTTTTCAGCATTTGTTGTAACATATCTACCATCGCCACGTTTTGTAATTATAAGCCCGTTTTGCTCAACTTCTGCAAGTGCTCTTTGCATAGTATTAGGGTTAACACCAGCCATAACCGCAAATTCTCTAACTGCTGGTAGTTTATCTCCTGGTTTATATTTACCATTAACAATGCTGTTTGATATCTCTGTAACTATCTGCAAAAATATAGGCTTATCATCACTAAAATTCCAGCCCATGTAATGCCTCCTTTCTTAGTGTATTATCAATCTAGTACAATAGTACACCCACACAATATATTTGTCAATAGTTTTTCATTTTTTTATCACTCACCTATTTTGCTTTAAAATTAAAAAACTGGCTAAACACAATTTAAATTGCGTTCAGCCAGTTTTTTATATTTTTAATCTATTATATGTAAGAAGTAATAATCATAAATAAACCTAGCGAGGTTAACACTACACCTGTTGTTCTGTTTAGCACCTTTGGGTGTGATTTATTAGCAAACCTTGCACCTAATAGCGCAAAAACTAAAGTTGAGCTAACGCAAAGCACCAGTAACGTTGGGTCTGGGTAAATGCCTTGTAGCGTAAAATGAGATGTTGCGCCAAAAAGTGCTGTAAATGTCATAATAAAAACGCTTGTTCCCACAGCTGTTTTTAGCTCGTATCCTAAAACAGTTGTTAATAAAATCAGCATCATAATGCCGCCGCCTGCACCAATAAAGCCACAAATAAAACCAATTGTCGCACCACATAAAACAGGAACTAATACTTTTAATTTGCCTTTAAACTCACGCATTTCCATCTTTTTAGGTTCTTTAAAAGATTTTGCGAAAAAGTTTAAACCCATAAATAGCGAGCCAAAAACGCTTAAATTACCCATTGTTGTAGTTGGCACTTGGTGCGCTATAATTGCGCCTATAACTGTAAAAATCAAAACACTTATAAATAAACTTTTGCTACGTTTTAAATCTATATTTTTGTTTTTGCCATATGTATATGCAGAAACCGCACTTGCTAAAACGTCAGAGGCTAGCGCTATACCTATAGCCTCAAAAGGGTTAACGCCCAAAAATGTTATAAGCATTGGCGATATAACAACAGCTGCGCTCATGCCTGCAAAGCCAGTACCTAAACCTGCACCCATACCCGCAAGTATGCAAATTAAAATTGTTTCCATTATTTTTTCTCCTCTAAGCTCTTATTAATTATTCTTTTCATTTAAATTATCACAAATTTTTTCTAGCACTTTAATCATCTGCTCAATTTCAGTTTCATCTATACCTGCTAACGCATCTTTTTGAAAAGCATCTACGCACATTAAAATTTTTTCAATAAGTGCATCGCTTTTTGGTAAAAGCTCAAGTTTAAAAACTTTTTTATTATTTTGAGCAATATGTTTTTGCAAAAACCCATCATCAACAAGTTTATTAATTGAGCTTGAAACATGCGATTTAGTATAATCCTTAGCGTGTATAATATTCGTTAATGTGTTTAATTTAGGATACCTATGTAAAAATAGCAATACTTCAATTTCCATTATGTTAATATCTTGCTCTGTGCATAGTTGCGCAAAATAATCTTTACGCTTTGCACTTATGATATATAAAAAATCTTTCGCTTGAAACAAAAAACACCCTCCTTTTGTTCTAATTAGAACATTATAGTTCATTTTAGAACAAAAGTCAAGTGTTTTATAATTTTACTCGTTTGCTATTAATTTAACGCTAATTTTTTAACTCCACCTTTTAAACATCTTTTACTTTGTCAAACATTTATCTATGCCTTTAAAAATAGCCACCAGTGGTAATTCGCGCTTATAGCTAAAGTTAACACAGCCTTTTTGTGCTCTGCAATATGGTGTGTTTGCATCAACCACTTGCACAGCCTCTCTATCGCTAAAATAAAGCGATATATAATGTTTTCTACATCCCAAACCAACATATTCCTCACCTAAACGCCAAGTGGGTATATGTGTTTTTTCCGAGTTGTATTCATCAAAACTTGCATCAGGGAAATTCTGATGAATGTACTCAATAATTGGGAGCACCTGCTGTGTGCCTGTTTCCTCTATACATTTATATACATATTCTATTTTCATACTTTTACCTTTACCTTTCATATAAGCTTATTGTTTATTTTATTATATCACCTAAAAACAAAAAACACCATCAATTTTGACAGTGTTCTTTGTTTTATAAACAGAAGTTATTTCATTTCCATTAATTCAATAATAGCGCCATCTTTTTTAACAAAACATAAGTAGCAATCACCATTATCCATTTTAGGTACAATAACACTGTCTGCTAATTTTATGTATTCGTCTATGGAATCCACTTTTGCTGCAACGTGAATGTTATAATGCATTTCTTCAGGAAAGATTGTTCCTGGCAAAAACCTTACATATTCCATTGCAAATGAGCTTTTTTCTGGTGGGGTAACATATATTTTCGCACCATCAACAAACATTTCGCCTTCTTTTTCCTGTGTAGTTGGTATACCAATATGTACTATTTCAAACATTATTTTATCCTCCAATATTAATTGTTAATTAAGCTTTATCAGCAACTGATTTTTCATATGCTGTGCGGATTGTTACTGTTAACCAGCCCCAAACTAAACCAAATACGCAGTAGAATAATTCAATTGCGCCAAATGCAAAGAAACTGCCTGCAAACTCAGGTGCAACAGCAGGAGAACCTGCGATGTAACCCATAATGCCAAAATATGCGCCAGCGCCTATAAATAAAGCTGGTACATAGCTCAAAATTTCAGCTCTTTCACAGCAAATGCAAGGTATAACAAGTATAAGCACAGCAACAGGTACACCCCAAAAACCAAGGCCAGCTGTGCTTAGTGTGCCGCCTAATGTCATAATAAGTATTGAAGCACCTATGCCTATAACGTATGCTATAAAACCTTTTATACCACCTTTAATATTACATCCACCTAAAAAGTAAACTGCCCACGCTTGAAACGCTATCCAAGAACCGCCACCAACTAAAAGGCTACCAACTATTGTATTTGCTGCAAGCCATTGGTCAATATCTTGCATTGCAAAAGCAAGCACAGCAACTATAAAAGGTATAACTATAAATTTTTTGAAATCAAGTTTCATGATAAAATCTCCT
>CAYJJL010000070.1:7274-9407 GCA_964370455.1 uncultured Faecalibacterium sp. | reverse complement strand
AGTAGGTACTTCAGGTAATATATTAAAAGATAGTGCGGAGGCTTATTCAACTACAGAAACAAAGCTAGTGCAACAATCTGAAAACACAAAAGCACATAGCAGGGATTTTTATAAAAACCCAGTTAGCGTAGCAAGTTATGGCGGCAGTGGCGGTGTGGATTCTACACCTGTTGGTGCAGGTGCATCAGTAGGTGCAAGCACACTTGATGCTGGTGGCTCGTACTCATACACACCTGCGGAAAATACTGGTGCAAGTAGCTATTCCACACGTAGCGATGTTGGTGGCAATGGTGGAACATTTAACAGTTGAGAAGGTGCCATTGGTGGCAGTGGTGGTAACGGTGCGGCAGTTGCAGCTGGCGCAGCTGCAGGCTTAGGTGCGGCGGCTGCAGGTATGGGTGGCGTTTTTGCAGCAAAGAAAATTAAAGAAAAAAACGATGCAAAGAAAAACGCCGAAAAACCAGCAGGTGAGAACGTAGCACCAAAAGATGATTACGACCCAGCAGCGGAACTAGCTAAAGCAAAAGAGCGTTTAGCTAATTTAAGTGAATAATTAAAATTGACGAAAACAAACTTAATTAAACTAGGAGGAAAATATGCGTAAAATAATTATTGGTGTAATAGCAATAGCTATGAGTATGACATTGTTTGCAGGTTGTGGCGATGACAAAACAGCAGGCACAGTAGCACCAGCGGAAGGCAGAGGAGATGTTATTACTGAAGAACCAGCAGAAGAAACACTTTACAGCCTAGATTTTACACTTTACAATTTTACAAGAGCTGATTTAACAGAAATTAGAATATCCGAAAGCACAGAAACGGATTTTGGTGACAACCTATTACCAGATGGTTATGTGTTGCTTGATAACGGCGGTGTTGAAATAACTTTCCCAACAGGAGCACCAGCTGGCACGACATTTGACTTATATACTAATGATACAGATGGCGATAGCTACGAATACTATGGTATACCTCTAACAGAACTTACAGAGCTTTACTTAGAAGTTGAGTTTTATGCTGATGGTTCTTACAATAACCTTTTCTCGTGGAATTAAATTAAATAATTTCGCACTTAATTTTGCTATTAAGTATTTATGAGTAAAATTTATTTTTTACAAGTTTGCACTTTGTCCTATGGTTAACTTTCAAAGCAAAAACGGGCTGTCAATCGACAGTCCGTTTTTGCTTTGAGTGAACAAATATTACGAAGATGTTTTTTATATACAGGCGAAATTTATTTAGCTAATGCAACCGCTATACTCTCTTTTAAAAAGTTATAAAATGCAGTCATATTAGCTGTAAATTTTTTATTATTCTTTTTTGTGAAATATACATTCCATAAAAAAGTTGCATCTGGAAATTTATAATATCTATATTTATTATCGTTTTGAACGATGGTGTGTTCAGGCACAACAAATAGCAAATTATCATGTGCGGCTATTTCCTTAAGTGAGTTAAAATCACTAGAGCTAATGTCAATCATAGGTTCAAAACCGTTGTTTTTGCACACAGCGGTAAAGTTGTGCCTGATATGAAACTGTGTGCTAAACATAGCAAAATGTTGCTCTTTAAGGTCTTGCATTTCGATGTTATTTTGATAAAAAAGTTCATGTTTTTTTGGTATACACAAAAACACATCTTCTGAAAACAGTAGTTCAGATGAAAAACTGTCGCTATCCAAAATGCCAGCTGTAACACAAAAATCATAATCACCTGCTTGCAAAAGCGTTTCAAGGAGCAAATCAGTGTGGTCGCTATATGCAATGCTCACAAATTCGTGCTGTTTTTCAAAGTTTGCTATTAAGCTACGTGGCAAAGCAGCAATCATTCCATATGCCATGCCGAGGAAAATCGTTTCGTGTATAAAATCTTTAGGGTTAGAAATAGTAGATAAAAGTAATTTTTTTCGTTCTAATATAGCCTTACATTCACCTAAAAAATAAACGCCGTTTTCAGTTGGTATTACTCCGTTTTTAGTGCGGTTCAATAATATGCAGTTAAGTTCTTGTTCTAACTCACGTATCATTTTTGAAATTCCTTGTTGAGAAATAAAATGAATATCAGAGGCTTTGCTAATGCTTTTGTTCTCACACACTGCTATAAATAGCTCCATTTGTCTAAATGTCATAAATT
>CAYJJL010000070.1:0-7174 GCA_964370455.1 uncultured Faecalibacterium sp. | reverse complement strand
AGAACACACACTAAAGAAGTTGTGCTTTATGATGCAAAGTCACTTCCTTCATTAAAAGAATTTTCAAAAGCTATTCACAGGCAAAATGCAAAAGCTGTTATGGAGCTAACACACGGTGGCAGATATGCAAACGCTAGGGGGCATGCAGGTGCTGAAAGCGGTTCTATGGGCCCTAACGAGGAAATTAACGCTCAAGGCGTTAAAATTCGCCAAATGACAGATGAAGATATTGAAAAAACAGCTGAAGCTTTTGGTGATGCAGCGTTGCTATGTCAAAAAGCTGGCATTGATATGATACTAATACATGGTGGCCATGGCTGGCTATTGCACCAATTTATTTCATCTGATATGAACAAAAGAACAGATAAATGGGGTGGTTCTTTAGAGAACAGAATGCGCTTCCCTATGCTGGTTTTGAAAAAAATCAGAGAAAAAGTTGGCCCTAAATACCCAATAGAGTTCCGTATGAGTGGCGCTGAATACTCCGAAACTGGCTACGGCATTGAAGAAGGCATTGAAATTGCAAAAATGATAGATGACTATGTTGATATCATTCATGTTTCAGCAGGTGTGCACGAAAACCCAGATGTTTTCGTATTGACTCACCCATCTATGTTTGTTAAAGAGGGGTGCAACACTCACCTAGCAATAGAAATTAAAAAGCATGTTAAATCCCCAGTTGCTACATTGGGTGGCTTAACAGATGTTGACATGATGGAAGAGCTTGTAGGCTCTGGCAAAGTGGATATAGTGGAAATTGCACGCCAATCAATTTGTGATCCCAAATTGCCAGAAAAAGCTTTTTCAGGCAAAAAAGATGATATTATCCGTTGCTGCCGTTGCTTTACTTGTTTTTATAACTATTTAGATAACAGAACTTATTCTTGTGCTTTTAACCCAGTTGTTGGCAACGAGTTTGAAAACAAATTTGCACGCCATAAAACAGAGCCTAAAAAAGTTGTAATAATAGGTGGTGGCCCTGCTGGCATGCAAGCTGCTTTAACAGCGAAAGAACGTGGGCATGAAGTTTCTTTGTATGAAAAAGCTGCGCACTTGGGTGGCCAACTTTTAGCAGAGCAACATATACCTTTTAAAACTAACATGTATAACTACGTTAAAGTTATGGCAAAGCGCATTGAAAAGGCTGGTGTAGAGCTACACCTTAACACTGCACTAACTGGAGAAGACGCAGCAAAACTTAACGCTGATGTTGTTATCGTAGCGGTTGGTGCATCATCTATCGTTCCAAATATTGTAGGAATTGACAACAAAAAGGTTGTATCTTTGGAAGCTTTGCACCAAAACCCACCTGCTGTTGGCGAGAATGTTGTAATACTAGGCGGTGGCCTTGTAGGCTCTGAATGTGGTATATACCTAGACGGCTTAGGCAAAAAAGTAACAATAGTTGAAATGAACGATACATTTGCAGCTGACTCTTACTGGATGCACAAAGGTGCCATGGATGTTTATTTGCGCACAAGCGATATAGATATTAAAACTAACACAACAGCAAAAGCAGTTACAGATGCTGGCTTGGTTTGTGATACACCTGATGGTGAAATTACAATTGCTGCTGATACAATTTTGCTTGCAGCAGGTATGCGTTCCAACCCTTCGGAGTGCTTCTTAAATGCTGCACCGCTTGTTTACAACATTGGTGATAGCATTAAACCAGGCCGTGTTGCAGACGCTACTTCTGACGCTTATTACTTAGCGTTGGATATATAAAACTTAAAGTATAAATTTTAATGCCAGTTGCTAATTTTGTTGCCACTGGTATTAAAAAAGGAGTAAAAAAGATGAATTCGGTTAAAACTGTATCTCGTAAAGAGGTTGTGTTACCTTTAGTTGTATCAATTATAGGCGCATTTGCTATTTGGGGTGGTTTAATTGCGATTACACCTTTAGTTACAGGCAATGCCTACATTAACGGCATGAACGAAATTAATGCAAATTATGCAAATGGTGATATTTTAGCTCGTTTAGAATATTTATTACTAGACATTTCAAACTTTACATTTTTATTTACACCAATAGCAACAGTTGCAATGTTCGTTTTTGCATTGTTAGGCGCACATTTGGAGCGCAAAGGTTCAAAATACATGGGCACAGGTGTTGATGGTAATGGCCAAATATATACAGCTCAATTAATTTTTAGTATTATATTTACGTTTGCAGCTGAATGGCTTTATGGTGGTGTTTTATCTCCACTTGGGTTTGTGCCAACACTTGCTACATATTTGTTTTTTCAACATTTTGTGATGCATTATGGCGCAGGCGTTGCAAAAATACTAACAATTGGCATATACTCAACACTTTTGGCAACACCATGCTGTTTGTTAACACGCATAACAGTAGTTGATACTTTAGGCATGCCAATGTTTATAGCAGTTGCAACAGGTGCTTTGTTGTTTTTTCCTTTAGGGCATATGGTTTTTAGGCTAATGCCTTGGATGACACCCAGAGATAGAGCCTCAGAGCCAGTGGTTAATAAACCTGAAAAATCAAAATTTGTATGGTTTATTGACCAACTTCTAGGGGATGTTGGTCAGCTGGGTGTTAGTGGTAGCTCAATTTCAACAATAGCATTAATAACTTTTTGTGTAGTTTCATATTGCTTAAACCCAGAGAGTACAGGTTTTGCGGCAGGGCTTTTGCCTATAACCTTGCTTGGTATTTTGGTAACAGGTGCTTTGACTATCTTTTTGTTTTATCCATATTATGATAATATGTTAGTTGTGTCTTTTGGTAGCATGGTAACAGTTGCAGCATTTTTGGTTACGTACCCAGCCACACCTGTTATGGTGGTGCTCTCAATTATTTACTCTGTAATAGTTCCAGTTCCTGTTACAGCTTGGGTATTTAAAATAGCAAACTTTAAAGGGCAATTTTGCCTTTTCCCATTAGTTATGATAGCTATTATATTAGCGGTAGTTCCTTTTTCGTTATTTATTAAATTAGTATTAATGCCACTAGGTTTATAAAAAAATAGTTTAACTCAAATAAAACTAAAAAGAAAAAACAAACAAAACCGACTTTTCAAATGTTAGTGTTTAAAGCTAACGTATGAAAGGTCGGTTTTTTGTTGTAGTGTTAATTCTCTAAGCAAGCATAACGTTAATGCGTTGGTTTTTGCAAATATATGCACTAAGCATTTTTGTTTTAATCTAAAACACGTATTTCAAACTCGCAGTATTCATCGCCATTAGCACAGCATTTAACCTCTGTAACTTCTACTTTTTTGCCAAGCGGTGTTTCAAGCTGGCCAGCGGCGGTGCCTGCCTCGTAAGAACAAATTTTCATGCCGAGGTTTGGCATACCGTAGCAATCTGCGCATTGGTGGTTGCGGTAACGTGCAAAGGTTTCGGTGCATTCAACTAGTTCTTGCAAAGCGTAGTTGTGAGCCTCGGCCATAGGGCGTGCGCTTGTCATAAGTTCTGGTAAAGTTTTGCCTGTTAGGTGTGGCGCAATAAATTTTTCGCCTATTAGGCGGCCTAGTTCATATTGCATTTTTAATGTTTCAGGGAAGATAAGCGTCATAAAAGTTTGCCTATCACGCATATATAAAATTTGCATATCATTAGGTAGGTCAGGGCGTATGTTTTGCCCTGCATCAAGCATTTCATAGTGTTTTGAAACACGTTCTGTTAGCTCAGGTGTGCGGTCTATTACGGCAGCCATATCTGCATAAAGTGCATCACTTATGCTAAAGTGCTCTGTTAATAAATCGCCTGCTTTTTTTAGTTCGGTTAAATCATCTCTGTTTGGTTTATGCATGGTTATCTCTCCTATAAAAATGTTTGCCAGCGGCAAGTGGGCCACGAGAACGGTTTTTAACTATTAATAAAACAACTATGGTTAAAACATAAGGTAGCATTTGCACTATCTGCACAGGGAAACCATCGCCTTGTAGTTTTATCTGTATGCTTTGTGCAAAACCAAAAACTAAACCACCAGCCATTGCCCCAAGCGGGTGCCATGCACAAAAAATGTTTAGTGCCATATCTATGTAGCCACGGCCTGCGACCCTGTCACGTGCAAACAAGCCAATATCACCAATGGATAAATAAGCACCCCCCAAACCTGCAATCATACCACAAAGTATAAGTGCAAGGTATTGGGTTTTGTAAACATTTATGCCAACGGAGTTTGCTGTTTCAGGGCTTTCGCCACAAACGCGCATACGTAAACCCCAAGGTGTTTTGTAAAGTAGCACCCATAAAAATATGATGCTTAGTATTAAAATATAAAATAATGGCGATAAATTGCCAAATGCACGGCCAATAAATGGTATGTTTTCTATGGCTGTTATCTTAATTGTGCCAAGCCCCTCGACAGAATCTGATTTGCCTCGGTTATCCCAAATGGCTGTTAATAAAATGGTGGTTATACCACTTGCAAGCAAGTTTACACCAAGGCCACTTATTATATGCCCGCATTTAAAAGTTATGGTTAACACGCCATGTATTATAGCAAAAAATGCACCGCTAACCATAGCAAAAAGTAGGCCTAGCCAAGGGTTTTGTGTTATGTAACTACCAAGTACACCGCCAAAGCTACCAGCTAACATCATGCCCTCTACACCGATGTTAACTATGCCAGCACGCTCGCTTATCATACATGCTAGCGCACCAAAAACTATTGGTATAGCTATGCGCAAAGCGCTGGAGGTAACATCTCCAAATAATATTAAAAAATCGGACATAGTTAGTTACCTCCTTTGTTAGTTTTTTTGCCAATTTTTAGGTGTTTGCCTATAGATTGAACTATGGCAGGTGTGGCAACAAATACAATTATTAAAGCTTGGATAATTGTAACAAAATCGCTTGGTATTTCTGTGTTTCTATCCATAACGCTTGCGCCTGAACGCAGTGCACCATACACAATAGCATAAATTGTTGTGCCTATTGGGTTGTTTGCACCTAGCACAGCTATACTTAAACCATCGTAACCATAACCAGGGGACATACCACTTATAAAATAGTTATGTACGCCCATAACTTCAACAGCACCAGCAAGGCCTGCTAAAGCGCCAGATAAAAGCATGGTTTGTAAAAAGCATTTGTTAACATTAATGCCGCCTGTTTGTGCAGCTTCAAGGTTTTTGCCCATGGCTGTTATTTCAAGGCCAAATAAAGTTTTGCGGAACATCCATGTTAAAAGGCCAGCTATTACAACCACAAGTATAAATGCAGTAGTTAAGCGAGAATGTGGGTAAAGCTCGGCTAATTGTGCGCTTTCTTGTAGCCTATCGGTTTTAACTACCATACCCTCAGCCTTAAACCAGTAATTTGTAAGGTAATCGGTTAAATAAATGGCTATATAGTTTAACAAAATTGTAACAACAACTTCGTTAGTACCAAGGCGGACCTTTAACCAACCAGCCAAAAGCGCCCACAAACCGCCAAATAGCATAGCCATAATTATGCAAAGTGGTACATGTATAATTGCAGGTAGGCCTGTAATATGTGCGCCAACAATTGCCGCTGCAAAGGCACCCATGTAAAGTTGCCCCTCACAGCCTATGTTTAAAACACCACCACGCATAGCAACAGCAACAGCTAAACCAGTTAATATAATAGGTGTTGCAGTGCCTAGTGTATCGGCTATACGTGCAGGGCCAGCAAAAGCACCTAGTATAATAGAGCTATATGCCTCGATAGGTGAGTAACCGACAGCGGCTAAAAATATACCACTAACAATAAAAACTAATATTAAAGATGCAAAAGGTGTTAAAAAACCTTTTGAAAGTACTTTAGCTTTTATGCTGTTTAAGAGGTTTGCTTGCATATTATTATTTTTCACTTGCATCCTCCTTGTTTTGGTAGCCTGTCATTAATAACCCAAGTTTGCTTTCGTCAAATTCGTCAGTGTTACCAGTAGCAATGATTTTGCCATCATACATAACGCCTATACGGTCACTTAATTTCATAATTTCTTCAAGTTCAGCAGAGATAAGCAAAACGGATTTACCTTGTTTTTTAAGCTCTAATAATTGTTCGTGTATATATTCAATTGCGCCTATATCAACACCACGTGTTGGCTGTGCAGCTATAACTATATCAGGGTTTTGTGAAAGTGTGCGTCCTATAATTATTTTTTGTTGATTACCGCCAGAAAGGGAGGACGCAAGCGCATCTATTGAATCAGTTTTTATGCCAAATTGTTCAACTACATTTTGAGCATGCTCACGTATAGCTTTAATGTTTAAAATACCTTTTTTGCTAAAAGGTTCACGATGCTGATAACCAAGCAAAATGTTATCGCATATTGTGGCATCTTTAATTAAACCACGTGTGAGCCTATCCTCTGGTATGTGTGCAATGCCAAGGTCTATCATTTTGCGTGGTGTTAGTTTTTTTGGCATAAGCTCATTTTTAACGAAATATTTGCCGTGGCGTAGTTTTTTTATGCCATTTAATATTTCAATTAACTGTGATTGTCCGTTGCCTTCAACACCGCATATACCAAAAATTTCGCCTTTGCGCAAACTTAAATCAAGTTCTTTTAAATGGTAAACTTTATGTCGACGATAAACTGCTTTTTGCATTTCAAGCACGATAGGCGTATCTTCTGGCGCAATTTCATGCTGTGCTTTTTCAAAAGATATACTTCTACCAACCATCAAACTTGCAAGTTCCTGTGGGTTTGTTTCAGATGTTTGCTTTGTGCAAATATATTGCCCTTGGCGCATAACTGTTACCCTGTCTGAAATTTGCATTATTTCACGCAATTTATGTGTGATGATTACAATAGTTTTGCCGTTGTCACGCAAGGTTTTTAAAACTTCAAAAAGCTCATCAACTTCGCCAATTGTTAAAACAGCTGTTGGTTCATCTAAAATTAAAACTTCGCTTTTTCTGTAAAGTGCTTTTAAAATTTCAACACGTTGTTTTTCACCAACAGGTATTTGGTCAACTTTCGCATTTGGGTCAACTTGTAAACCATATTTTTGCGAAAGTTCACGCACTGTTTCAACGGTTTTTTTGCTATCTAAAAATAAGACTTTTTTTATTTCACAGTTAAGCGAAATATTTTCAGCAACCGTCATAGCACCAGCGAGCATAAAGTGTTGGTGAACCATGTTTATACCCATGGCAATAGCTTTGTCGGGTGTTGTAATGTTTACTTGTTTACCATTTAGGTAATTTTCGCCACTGTCTTGGGTTGTCAT
>CAYJJL010000069.1:0-9421 GCA_964370455.1 uncultured Faecalibacterium sp. | reverse complement strand
TGCAAGCTTTGCGTTGTTCATGCGCAAAACCAGCAATTTTTGAATCTTGCTCTGTAAAGCCTACTGTGCCATCTATCATAATAAGCACAACTCGGCTACGCTCAACAGCTGCTAAACTACGCACTACCATGTAGCGCTCTAGGCCTTCGCCTACGTTTGAGCGTTTGCGCAAACCAGCGGTATCTGTAAAAATAAACTTACCAAAAGCGTTATCCACTTTTGTATCAATTGCATCACGTGTTGTACCAGCTTCATCCGCTACTATCATGCGGTTTTCGCCTAAAATGTGATTAGTTAAGCTAGATTTACCTACATTTGGCCTACCAACTATAGCAACTGGTATGCGCTCTTCGTCCTCTTCGTCCTCGGTAAAAGTTAGGTGTTCAAAAATAGCATCTAACATATCACCAGTACCATGACCATGCACGGAGGAAATAGGCATAAGTTCATCAAAACCTAAGTTATAAAACTCATATACATCTGGTGGGATATCGCCTATTTTATCACATTTATTAACCGCTAACATTATTGGTTTGTGTGAGCGACGCAACATGTGTGCAACATCAATATCAGCCGCTGTAACACCTGTTGTAACGTCCACCATCATAATAATGCAATCTGCCATATCAATAGCAAGCTCTGCTTGGTGGCGCATATGTGCTAATATGCCCTCTGTCGCTTTTGGCTCTATACCACCTGTATCTACTAAAGTTACAGTTCTGTTTAACCATTCACATTCCGCAAAAATACGGTCACGTGTAATACCTGGTGTATCTTCAACAATAGCTATACGCCTACCCGAAAGTTTATTGAAAAGTGTCGATTTGCCCACGTTTGGGCGGCCTACTATGGCCACTATGGGTTTGCTCATTTTAACCCCCTCATTTATAATAAAAGTTAATGCTTATCTTTAGTTTTATCTGCGCCTTTTAATAGTAAGCCCAGATTTTAAAAGCTCTTTTGCAAGCAAGCCACCATCAGCTGGTAAAATTTTAATTTTAACACCTAACGCCTCGCCTAATTGCTCTGTTGTAATGCTATCTAAAAACATATCTTTTTCGCTTCTTAGCATTACTTCTGGTATGCCTAGTGTATCGCTTTTTAATTTGCCTTTACACTGTGCGATTATATCTGTTGCTGTAACTAGCCCTGCAACGCTAACATTGCCACCAAAAAAATCATTTTTAATAGTGTGCACATTTACGTTTATCATTGGATATTGTGCATTTAGCTCGTCCATCATATCGCAAATAAGCGGTGATATCAAAGTACCTGTTACAACATCCATATTTTTATCAGTATATATGCGATGTGGTGCGGCTAGTTCTGCTAGAAATTCTTCTTTAAAATTGCGCCACATACCTATACCGTTATCTAAAAGAGCATATTCCTCGTAAAAATCATTATCAGGAATTTCTCTCCCTGTACAAATATACCACTCATCGCTTGCAAATACAATCCTATTACCGAATTTTTTAACGCAATTATCGCCATATTCCTCTAAAATTTCTAAAATTTCACAAGAACTTTGCTTATCATATGCATTTAAAGGATACAGCCCATCCCTATAACGTGTTACACCAGCTGGTACAACACCTATATTTTGCAAAGCTGGGCGCAGTGCAAGTAAATCACCTAAAGTTCTGCGCAATTCCTCACCATCGTTTACACCACGGCAAAGCACAAGCTGGCAGTTTATATCTATACCAGCATTTGCTAAACTAGTTAGGTAATCCAGCGCCTTACCAGCGTCTTTATTAGCCATCATTTTAACACGCAATGCTGGGTTTGTTGTATGCACTGATACATTTATTGGCGAAATACGCATTTTAATAATACGATTAATCTCATGCTCGGATAAATTTGTTAGTGTGATGTAATTACCAAACAAAAAAGATAATCTTTCATCATCATCTTTAAAGTATAAAGTTTCCCTCATGCCCTCTGGCAATTGGTCTATAAAACAAAACATACAATGGTTTTTGCAAGAGTGTTTTTCATCGGCAAGGTAGCTTTCAAACTCACAACCAAAATCACGTTCTTGCTTTTGCACATATATTTCTTTAATTTCATCATTAATTTGCGCTTTTAATTTAAATTCTAAACTTTCGGTGTAAAATTGGTAATCAAGCCCATCATTAATAGGGCTTTCATCTACAAAAAGCAGTTTATCCCCTGCTTTTAAACCAAGTTTTTCAGCGGTACTGCCTTGCTCTATATTTTTAATAATAATGCTCACAGTTAACCTCCAAATAGCGTTTAAACGTTAAAAAGCTCCAATTATAACAATAAGGCGCCATTGCACTTTTATGGTTCTCAAAAAAAAGCATAAACTTAAACAGCTCATTATCAAAACACACTTTACAAAAGCAAAGTAGTTTTGCGCAACTTCATTTTGAGAATCAAAGTGCAACAACACCTTTTTTGTCATTCACCAATTTGTGAAAATTAAGCTTTCTTAACAACTTCCACACCTTTGTAATAGCCACAGCTACCACATGTTTGATGTGGGAGAGAGAAAGAACCACAATGACTGCACTTAATTAGTGCAGGCGCTTCCAATTTCCAAACGTTGCTACGGCGTTTGTCACGACGTGCTTTGGAGTGATGTCTTTTAGGTACTGCCATGTTTTTGCACCTCCTCGGATAGAATTCAGTCTAGCAGCGACTTTAAAACACTAAGCCTATCATCTACGATTGGCGCAGAAGGTTCATCGGTTTGCTCGCAAACACAACTTTCTCGCTTTTGCCCGCAGATTTGGCAAAGTCCTGTACAATCGGTACTGCACAGCAGCACCGTGGGGATTTGGAACATAAATTCCTGGTATAACCATTCTTCTACATTCAGTTTGCCTTTTTCATCAAGTGGTAGTTCAAAGTCTGGGTCATCTAAGTCCCTTTCTTTTACAGTCCACTGTGCGCTGATTGTTTCATCTTGTTTGATTTCTTCCAAACAGCGTGCACAATTTGCTGTTAAATGTGCTGATGCAGATAAAGTTAAATCAACTTCATCGCCTACACGCTCTGCAACAAAATTAGTGCAAACAGGCTCAGTGATTTTAGCTCCAGAAAAATCTTTTGCTGTTAAATCAACCTCAAAAACTCGCTCTTGTGGCGAGTTTCCTGTATTAAAGAACTTTTTTAAATCAAATAACATGATACACCTCTAAAAAGGCCGCTTAGATAGTATAGCGTGAAAATGGCTCTTTGTCAATACCTAAAAGCCGCTAAAAGCCCTTTTTTGGTGTTTTCTAGCTACTTTTTCACTATATATATAACCTTGCGCCTTTTTGCACTTAAAAAACTGCCTTTTTACAATAAACAAACACCTATTATAATAAGGCAAACTCACCTATATTATTTTACCACATTTTAATGTTAAAAGCAAAGTGCCACGCAAAATTTTACATTTCGCATGGCACCTCGAAATTTCAATATCAGTTATAGATATTTTTTAACATTTGCAGGTAGCTCTTTTTCGTCAGCGCTAACTGTTACGCAAACATTTACGCTATCGCCGGCAATAGCAGCTACTTCATCAAGTACAGTTCCTAAAACTGTCAAATCCTTAGCAAGAACTTTTAAAATACCATCAACATATAGGTCGGTAATATCATAATTGCCTGCTAGGATACCCGCCACGAAGCCATAAAACATTTTTCCGCCTTCTATTTTATAATCGTCCATAGTTATAAGGCGTGCGCTGTGGTCGAGGTCATAAGTAAGTTTCATGCCCTTTTCAATAACAACAACATTTCCTTTAGTTGTTTTTAATGTTGCATTAACTGCATCCACCATAGTTTTTGTTTTGCCTGAACCTTTAGTGCCAACAATTAGTTTGATCATAAGTATACCTCCTATATTTTCATTATGCTTTTTCAGCATAAAGTTCGACATTTTAAAAGCAACTTTGTATTATTTCAACTTTGCAAGTAAATCTGCAGCTAGTTCCTCAAAACCAGGTTTGCCAAGTAGAGCAAACATGTTCTTTTTGTAGTCTTCAACACCTGGTTGGTCAAATGGGTTAATGCCTAGCATGTAGCCACTCATACCAACAGCATAGAAGAAGAATTGTATCAAATAGCCAACGCTATGTGCTGTTAAATCTTCAACCTCTATTATTAGCTGAGGTACACCGCCATCAGTGTGAGCAAGTATTGTACCCTCCATAGCTTTGCGGTTAACAATGCTCATGTTTTGGTTTGAAAGGAAGTTTAGGCCGTCAAAGTTACCTTCAATTTCATCAAGGTATAAATCAGATGCTGGTTTTTTAACGTCAACTATTGTTTCAAACATCATGCGGGAGCCATCTTGTATAAATTGACCCATTGAGTGCAAATCTGTTGAGAAAATGCAACTTGCTGGGAAAATACCTCTTTGGTCTTTGCCCTCTGATTCGCCAAATAGTTGTTTATACCATTCGTTCATAAGGGTAAAGTCTGGTTCGTAGCAACCTAGTACTTCTGTTGATTTACCTTTTTTATAAAGTATAGTACGTGCTGCTGCATAACGGCAAGCATCGTTATCAGGTGTGCAAACAGAGAATTTTTCCATAGCATCTTTTGCGCCTTGCATTAGTGCATCAATATCAACACCAGCAGCTGCGATTGGCAATAAACCAACTGCAGTTAGGACAGAAAAACGCCCACCAACATCATCAGGTACAACGAAAGTTGGCCAACCTTGGTTGTCAGCAAGCTCTTTTAATGTACCTCTTACACGGTCAGTTGTAGCATAAATGCGTTTGTTAGCTTCTTCTGCGCCAACTTGTTCCTCTAAAAGCTTACGCAAAACGCGGAAAGCAAGTGAGGTTTCAGTTGTGGTACCAGATTTAGATATAACATTTATGGAAAAACGTTTGCCACGGCAAAGTTCCATAATGCTGTTTAAGTAACTTGGGCTAATGTTGTTGCCACAAAAGTAAACTTTTAGCCCGCTTTGTAGTTCGTTGCGATAGATACCTTGTACAGCCTCTATAACTGCACGTGCCCCTAGGTAGCTACCGCCTATGCCAGAAACAATTAAAATGTCAGAATCATTACGAATTTTTTCTGCTGTTTCTTTAATTTTTGCAAATTCAGCTTTATCATAATCTTTAGGCAATGTTGTCCAGCCTAAGAAATCAGCGCCAACTGAATTTTTTTTCACAAGTTGGCTGTGCGCAAGCTCAACTTGTGAAAAAATATTTGCAAATTCTTTCTCTTTTACAAATGGTGTTAAAAGCTTAGTAGAAAACGAAACACTCATAATAAACTCCTTTTCATATCCATATACATGACCTATGTTTCTTCGTCTTGCTAATAGTTTATATCTATGAGCGTATAAAGTCAAGTAAAAACCTATCACTTTCAGTGAGATTTTACAATCTATCCATATTATTGCTAAATGTTTTTGTGCTTTCGACGAACATTTTTATCTAAATGCAAAGTTTTTTCCACATTTCGTGCATTGCATAACTAATAGTCATACTAAGCACTTCATCTTGTGCTGTTATTGGATATTCTCCGAGCAAAATTTCACCGTCATACACTTTAACAGTGCCTACTCTTGTGCCAGCAGAAATTGGTGCTTTTAATTCCTCTGTAAAACTTGCCACTGCACTTAGGTTTGCCCCACCGCCTTTTGCAAGTAAAAGTGTGTTTGGTATAGCACTATAATCAAGTGCAAAATACTCTTGCCTACCACCTTTAACAGCAAGCTCTGTTTGTGCGTTTGGCACACTTGGCACTAAAGCAGCTTCATAATTTGCAAAACCATAATCTAGCATAGTTGTTGCCGCATTAAATCTATCTGCGCTTGAAGATGCACCTAAAACAACAGCTATTAGCGATAATTCATCACGTGTTGCACTGGCGGAGATACATATGCCTGCATGCCCAGTTGTGCCTGTTTTAAGGCCAGTTATGCCATCGTAATGATTAATCAACTTGTTAGTATTTACAAGGTGAGTTTCACCATTACGCAAAGTATCTGTCCAAATACCTGTATAGTTTAAAACCTCTGGGCAAGTTTGCAAAATATAACGGCTTAAAATAGCTACATCGGCCGCCGTGGAAACATGCCCTGTTTCATCTAAACCGCAAGCGTTTTTATAGCTAGTATTTTGCATACCCAATTCTTTCGCGCGGCTGTTCATCATATCAACAAATAAAGGTTCGCTACCGCCTATGTATTCCGCCACTGCAACAGCGGCATCATTAGCACTAGAAACACAAATTGCTTTTACTAATTCTTCCAGTGTAAAAACTTCCTCTGGTTCTAGCCAAATTTGGCTACCACCCATTTCATACGCATGCTCACTTATAGGCACTATATCCTCCATATTAACCTTGCCAGCGTGCAAAGCCTCAAAGGTTAACAGTAAAGTCATAACTTTTGTTATAGAGGCCACCGCACGTATTTCATCACTGTTTTTTTCATACAAAATTGTGCCTGTGGTTTGGTCTATCAAAATAGCAGATGGGCAGTGCAAAGTAAAATTTGCAGGTGCTATTGTAGGGCTAGGCAATGTTTGTTCTTGTTCTGTTTGTTGGGCTGTTACTGGCGATATTTCCAGCACAGTTATAGGTATATCTTGCTGTATGTTTTGTGAGGCTGTTGCACTATTACTTTGTGCTTGTGGCGTAGCTATGCTACTAGCCTGTGCATTAGCATCACTTTGCACTTGCGAGTTTGTAGTATACGAAACTACACCTAAGTTTTGCGTGGTTAAATTTTGTGATGTACCGCTAAAAGCAAAAGCTATCACAGTTACAGTAACCGCAAGCGCACAAAGAAAAGATAAGTTTCTTTTTTGCATTATAATATCCCTCCATTTTAGCAAATAATATATAGATTTATATTGTTTTATTGCCATTATATGCGCTTAAGCGAACAAGTATTATCCGAATTCGAATAATACTTGTTCGCTTAACTTGTGCTTTATTAGTTTATCGTGTATAATATTTGCACTAGCGATAATTATAATTATCAATCACTTAAGCGAACAACGGAGTACATTATCTATGCGTGTTGCATTTTATACCTTGGGTTGCAAGGTAAACCTAAACGAAACTGGTGCCATGGAACAAATTTTTGTTCAAAATGGCTTTACATTAGTGCCTGAAACTGAGGAGGCTGATATATATATTATCAATAGCTGTACAGTTACAAACTACGGCGACCAAAAAAGCCGCAAATGGTTGCGCAAAGTTAAGCGCGAACACCCTGAGGCTGTAACTGTTTTAACTGGCTGTTACCCACAAGCTTTCCCTGAGGATGCCGCTAAAGTTATGGAGGCCGACCTTGTTTGTGGTAACACACAGCGCTCAATAATTTTGCCATATGTAAAACAGCTACTTGCTGGGCACGAACGCATTGTTGCTATTAGCCCACACGGCAGAAACGATATTTTTGAAGAACTACCTATAGAACGTTTTGAAGGGCACACAAGGGCCTTTATTAAAATTGAAGATGGCTGTGACCGCCAGTGTGCTTATTGCGTTATACCACGTGCACGCGGCGCTGTGCGTAGCCGTGCAGAGGCTAGCATACTTAACGAGCTAAACACATTAGGGCAAAGCGGCTATAAAGAGGTAGTATTAAGTGCAATTTCGCTGCCAAGTTACGGCAAGGATACAAACACCGATTTAATAACCCTACTAGAAAAGATTGAAAATATTAACGGCATAGAGCGCATACGTTTAGGCAGTATAGACCCTGACATGTTAAGTGACGATACAATTGCACGCATGGCAAAGCTAAAAAAACTATGCCCACAGTTTCATTTAAGTTTACAAAGTGGCTGTACAAAAACCCTAAAGCGTATGAATCGTAAATACACAGCTGAACAATACCTAGAGGTTGTAAAAAAACTAAAAAATGCTTTTGGCACTGGTAACATTAGCTTTACAACAGATTGCATTTGTGGTTTCCCCGCCGAAACACAAGAGGATTTTGAAGAAAGTTGTGCATTTATTGAAACAGTAGGCTTTTTAAAAGTTCATGTATTTCCATATTCTCGCCGTAGTGGCACAGCCGCCTATGGTTTTGCTGGGCAACTTTGTGAGCGTGATAAAACCCTGCGCAGTAAAGAAATGAGCCAAATAGCCGAAAAAGTGCGCACTGCACAAATAACAAAACTTGAGGGCACTATTGATGATATGCTTTTAGAGCAACGAGATAAAGACGGCTATTTTACAGGCTATACAAAGCTTTATGTACCTGTAAAAGTGCTTGCACCAAATGGCAAAAAAGGCGATGTTGTTTCCGTGCGCCTCGGCAAATACGATGGCGATAAAGTCGCTGGCGAAATTGTAGATATAAAATTTTAAATAATTTTTAATTTTTATAACACTTTCTATCAAACAAAAAACCATACAACAGCGAAACTTCGCTACTGTATGGTTTTTATTTTTATAATAATGGTGAAAATGTCCGTAATATGCCTAGCACTACAAACTTTGCAAACTTCAATCTGCCTTGATATGGGTGGTTTTCCAGTGTGATTTCTTTACATTCCTTTTGTGTTTGTAAAAAATCTTCTTTTATTTTTGCTACTACTGAGGATTTATACATAAACGCACCACATTCGTAGTGTAAAGCTAAGCTTCTATAATCTAAATTTATAGTGCCTACAACGGCCGTTTCATCATCGCACACAAACATTTTAGCATGTACAAAACCAGGCGTGTATTCGTATATTTTAACACCTGCTTTTAGTAGCTCTTTGTAATATGAGCGTGATAAAAAAAAGATAATTTTTTGATCCGGCACACCAGGCAACATCAACCTAACATCTATGCCAGATTTTGCTGCTGTCATTAGCGAAACCATCATTTCTCTAGTGATAATCAAATAAGGTGTTGTTATGTACACATATTTTTTTGCGCAATTGAGCATGAACATATAAACATTTTCGCCAACGGCAGCATCATCTAGCGGTGTAGCAGAATATGGCTGTATAATACCATCTGATTTATATGTTTTTGTTGGTGCGTACTTGGTGTAATCCTCCACTTTTTCCGTCATGGAGCTCCACATTGAAAGAAACATCACAGTTAAATTATAAACCGCTTCACCTTTAAACGAAACAGCTGTGTCTTTCCAGTGGCCAAATTTTACCACGTGGTTAATATATTCATCCGCTAAGTTAACACCGCCAACAAAACCAATATTGCCATCAATAACACATATTTTTCTGTGGTCACGATTATTAAATTTTGAATTAAAAAGGTTGCTAAATTTATTAAATGCTCGGCAATCTATATTATGACCTTTTAACCTTTTTGCAAAGCTCATTGGCAGGGTTTGCAAGCAACATAAATATTCATACATTAACATAACATAAACACCACTTTCAGATTTTTCAATTAATATTTTTTCAATCTCATTCCACATTTTACCTTGTTCTATAATGAAATATTACATAAATATAAATTTT
>CAYJJL010000068.1:0-9479 GCA_964370455.1 uncultured Faecalibacterium sp. | reverse complement strand
TTAGCTCTATGCTTTCGCCTTTGTTTAAGCGTGATTTTTCAGCTGCTAGTGCCATAACATGGCTTTCTATCGAAGCATCAATCGTTGTTAGCATTTTGCCGTTTTCCTCATTTAGGCAATCATAAACCGCTTGCATTAATTTACCATCGCCACCACCGTGCCCTGCCATTGTATCTAAATAATCATCTACTTGTATAATTTCCTCGGCTTTGCCAAAACGGCGCAATATAATTTGTTTTTCTTCCATATTGCCTTCAATTTCGCCGTGGCTGCCCATAAGTTTTATTGTACGGTAGCAGTCATCTGTAAACGCAGACATTACAAACGAAACATTAGTGCCACCCTCAAACTCCATAGATACAACTTGATGGTCAGCAACATCGTTATCACAGTGATAAACACAGCGGCCATATATACCTGTTTTCAAAGCGTTGTAAACGTTTGCCTCAGTTATTTCTAAAGTTAAATGGTTACACCAGCCTTTGCCATCTGTGCGCATGCCTGTACGCTTATTATCAAAGTATATATACTCTGCATCATATGGACATGATTTTTGCACTGCACAGTTTTCTAGACATCGCAAACTGCTACCCTTAGGCGCGTTTTCAGATTTAAAGTGGCTTAATTCGCCATAGGACGAAACACGCAAGCAAGGTTTATCCACAAGCCAACGCAAGATATCCATATCATGGCAACACTTAGCCATTATAACAGGGCGGGGTTCAGCTTTTTTGCGCCATGTACCACGCACAAAACTATGCGCAAAGTGCCAATATGCTACGTTTTCGTTAGCTTGCACAGCATGTAAATTACCAATTGCGTTATTTACCAATAATTCTTTTAACTTGCTATAAAATGGGGTATAGCGCAAAACATGACATACAATTACCATGCAGTTTTTTTCTTGCGCTTTTTTTTGCAAGGCTATACACTCACTTAAATCTGGCGAAATTGGTTTTTCAAGCAAAATATGATACCCTTTTTCCAGTGCGAGCATTGCGTGTTCAACGTGCTGTTTATCTTGTGTGGCAATAACCACTAAATCGGCAAGTTTTGGTGCTTTAAACATTTCCTCACCAGAGCTAAAACAGTTTTGCTCTGCAATGTTATGCTCTTTTTTTAAGTGATTAATACGTTCTGGGTTTGTATCTGCGCCTGCAACAACTTTAATTTGTTCTGGGTATGTTAGTGCATAGCTTGCGTAAGCATACATGCCACGCCCACCGCAACCGCAAATAGCAATAGTAATTTGTTTTTTCATAAGCTTTTTTCCTTTTTTTGTGATTTAAAATATGCTAAGATTTTATACTATGCCAACTATATAATATAAAAGTGTATAAGTCAACCTCGCATAATTTACAAAAATTTGCACTATTGTTTGTATTGCTATTTTTCTTATTGTATGGTATGGTAAATTTGTATTTTATTAGTGCCTAAACACCAAGTATACAAATGTTTAGGTGTAAGAGAAAGGGTTTTTATGTTACAGCTTGTGCTAGGTATATCTGGTAGTGGTAAAACCACGCTTTTATATCAAAAAATTAAGGAACGCGCCCTTGAAGGTAAGCGTAGTATAGTTATAGTACCTGAACAATTTACCTCCAGCACAGAAGCACGCATTTACCACGAACTTGGTGACGAACTTTCAGGTTTTGTCGAGAGTTTTTCCTTTAAAAGCCTAGCGGAAGAACTACTAACTGTTTGTGGCGGTGTCGCTATACAAAGCCTTTCTGACGCTGGGCGTGCTGTTTTGGTGCGCCGTGCTTTTAAAGAATTAGAAGGCAACTTGCGCTATTACTACCACCAGCGCAAAAATGCAGCCTTTTGCCAAATGGTATCCGAAACAATAGACGAGCTAAAAAGTGCAGGTTTAAGCGCTGAAAAACTCTCCGAGCTTGCACCTTTTTGCACGCACAGCAGGGAAAAAATATCTGAACTTGCACTAGTTTTTGCCACTTACGAGGCACTGCTCGGCAAGGCTGGCTTAGACCCCTCCGATAGAGTTAACCTTGCTGCAACTCGCCTAGAAACAGCATGTTCGCTTGGTGATATACCAGAGTTTTTGCGTGACAGAGCCATTTTCATGGATGAGTTTGATACCTTTAATGCACCTAAAAAACGCTTGATGTCCGCTTTATTTTCTGCTGTGCCGTCTATTACTGTTGCGCTTTGCTTAGATAGCCTTGGCACACCACCACCTGAAAACTCACTACCAACTTACCTTACCGAGGGCAGTTTATTTTCAGGTGCAAGGCACATAGCATACGAGCTACGCAAAATTGCACGCAAACAAGCAGTTAATGTAGCCGAGCCTATAATTATGTGGGAAGATATACGCCACAAAAACACCCCTATACTCTCCACTGTTGGCGAACTTTTAAGCGAACACGAAACCGAAGTTTTTGCAACAGCTGAAAACGAGCTTACACTTTTTGGCGCTGAAAACCGCGAGGAGGAAGCAAGAGCTGTTGCAACGCATATACAGCAACTTGTTAAAAACGGGGCAAGTTACGGTAAAATCGCTGTAGTTTGCCGTGATATGGATACTTACCGCACTGTTTTGCGCCGAACTTTTGGTTTAATGGATATACCACTTTTTTGCGATGAAACTACTACGCCTGAATTTTGTGCACCTGTTACGGCTATAAAAGCCTTACTTTCAATTTTACGTGGGGTTGATTACTCAGACCAAATAGTTACGCTCGCTAAAACTGAGCTATGCAATTTAACTGAAAATCAGGTTACTGCCCTTGAAAACTACGTTTATACATGGGCACCCTCAATGCGTGCATGGAAAGAACCTTTCACACGCAACCCTGAAGGCTTTGAAAGCGCCGCCTTTTTTAGAAAAACCGAAAGCGAAGAAACACCACTTGCAGAAACTGCCCGCCTTGCGCTTTGCCCTACTATTAATGCCTTTTGCACAGCCGCTAAAGATGCCACTGGTGCGCAGATAACAAAGGCAATTTATGATTGCCTAATTGCACTAGGTGCTGATGAAAAGCAAAAAACTCAAGTAGGTGCACTTTACAAAAAACAAGGCCTACTTGCAGCTGAAAATGCCACACGTGAGTGGAATGTTGTGATGGCTTTGCTAGATGAAATGTTAAACTTGCTCGGTGACGAAAAAATATCACCTACTGAGTATGCAGAGCTTTTTAACTTGCTTTTGCGCTCTTGCGATTTAGGGCATATACCACAAACAATGGATGCAGTAATTTTTACCTCTGCTGGTAAAATGCGCCTTGATAAACCTGACTATATATTTGTTTTAGGTGTTGCCGAGGGAGAATTTCCGCGTGCACCTGGTGAAAACGGACTTTTAACACACGCCGATAGAGATGCACTTATGGCACAGCAAGTTGAACTGCCAGATTGCTTTGAAAATGAAATGGTGCGTGAACAAGTTTGTTTTTATAAAGTGTTAACAGCACCCTCAAAAGGGCTTTTTATAAGTTGGCCTGAGGGGTTAGGCTTGCCTTATAGCTCTGCAATAATTAGTATTGCAGAAAAACTACAGCCACAAAAACCTAATTTTACACCTGAACAAATAGCCTTTACACCAGCTGCTGCACTGGATAGGCTAGGTGCAACTTATGCTGAAAACAGTGCACAAACAGCTAGCTTATATAGCGCACTTAAACAGCGCAAAACTGAAAACACGGTTAATGATACCATTGCAAACGCAATGCCTTTTATAGAAACAATTGCCGAAAACAGCCCTAAAAAGCTAGATAATTTACCACAAATTGAAACACTGCTTGGTAATGAACTTAACATATCGCCCAGTCGGCTTGAAAAATACAGTGCTTGCCCTTACAGCTACTTTTTACAGTATGTTATAGGCTTGCGCTCACGCCAAAAAGCAGAGCTTAGCCCCAACCACAGCGGTAACCTTATGCACTGGGTACTTGATAAAATGCTTTCGCCTAATACAACCGAATACGATAGCTGGAAAACATGCGCATTTATTGATATGAGCGAGGATGAAATTGCAAATTTAGCCAATAAACTAACAGATGAATATCAGCGGTTATATATGCCTGAACAATCTGCAAGGTTTAGCTATTTACTTTCTCGCCTTAAAAAAAGTTTAACAGGGCTTTTACTTTATTTGCAAGAAGAACAAAAACAAAGTGATTTTAAACCCTTAGCAACAGAAGCAAAGATTGGCTTTGGTGCAGATTGCCTACCACCGCAAGAATATAAACTAGAAAACGGCAAAACTGTGCGTATTATAGGTACAATAGACCGTGTTGACGGCTGGACAGATGAAAACGGACAAAAATGGGTACGTGTAATTGATTACAAAACAGGTAATAAAAACTTTGATTTAAAAGAGGTTTATTGTGGGCTTGATTGTCAAATGCTACTATACCTCTTTGCTTTGGTGCGTGACGAAAGCGGAGCTTTTACAGGTGCAAAACCAGCAGGTGTTTTGTATTTGCTTGCAGACCCAAGCCCTAAAGAAAGCATGCGAGAAAATGCACATGAGATGTTGCGACCAAGTTTAGATGGCTTGCTAGCAGACGAAAAAACAGTTTTGACCGCTATGGACGAAAAAGGCAATGGCGAGTTTTTGCCATTTAGCCATGCAGATGGCATTAAAACCAGTGATAAGAAAAAAACTGCGAGTATGCCTAAATTAGAGCGTATTGATAAACACACAAGTGCGCTTATTTCAAACATGGGCAAAGGGCTTTACAGCGGTGAAATAAACGCAACTCCACTTTGCACAAGTGCAAAAACGCAATGTACTTTTTGTGATTTTTTGGCAGTTTGTTGCCACGAAAACGGCAAAAATGAACGCAAAGTTGCAGATATTGCACCAAAAGAACCATTTGCACCGCCAGAGGGCGAGAATAACAACACACAGAAAGGAGATTTAGCACATGAGTAGCACAAAATGGACAAGCGCACAGCAAAGTGCAATTGACGACCGTGGCGGTGCTTTGCTTGTAAGCGCAGCGGCAGGTAGTGGCAAAACAGCCGTATTAACTGAGCGTGTGCTAAAACTGCTTAGCGATACACAAAGGCCAATACAAGCGGAACGTTTACTTATAGTTACTTTTACAAATGCCGCTGCCGCTGAACTACGTGCAAGAATAGCAGCAAGGATAGAAGAAGAACTGCTTAAAAACCCTGCAAATATGCAATTACGTCGCCAAAAAATGCGCCTTGCACGTGCGCACATTTGCACCATAGATGCATACTGCCTAGATTTACTGCGCAGACATTTTGCAGCCCTTAATATACCGCCTGATTTTTCAACAGCGGACGCTGGAACTGTTGAAACTTTAAAAGCCGCCTCACTTAGTGAAACACTAGAGCAAATGGTGCAAAATACTGATTTTTGTGATTTTGCTGATTTATATGGTCGTGGGCGCAACGACTTTTTTTCAGAGCAAAGTATTTTGCAGTTACACGGCTTTTTATCTGCAATGCCTTACCCTGAAAAAAGGCTAGAAGAACTTTTGCAAACTTGGCAAAACCCTTTTGATGCTTCACCTTGGAAAACTTTATTGATAGAACGTTTAAAAAACTTAGCCGAAGGCGGTGCAAAACTAGCCAGTGAAGCAAGACGCTTTTCGGAAGAAGATTTATCTGAACAACGCATTTTAGCCGCCGAGAAAAAGAAAACCGAAAACGCAAAAGCTAAAGAAGTGCAAAAAGTTAATGAAAAATTTGCCACTGTACACGAGCGTTTACAAGAACTAGAAGACGCTTTTTTGCTCAGTATAAAACTTTTGAACACTGAAAATGGTTGGGACGATTTATACAATAATTTTGAGCCCTACCGCCAAGATAAAACAAAAATACCAGGCATAAAAGGCAAAAATATGCGCCTTGCTGGCGAAAATAAAAAGATAGTTAAAGCTAGTGGCGATAAAGCTGGTGCATTGCTAGAAGATATGCTTTATTTGCTAGCTTGCAGTGAAGTCGATGCCGAAAAAGATAGGCAAAAAGCCTTGCCAATGATAAAAGCTCTTTTAGATGCGACAAAACTTTTTGGCGAGATTTTTTACCAAAAGAAAATAGAAAAGAAAATATTAGAGTTTAGTGATTTTGAACAACTAGCATTAAAACTTTTAAGTGCTACCGAGGGCGAAGCCGCATTAGTTGCACAAAATATTTGTGGCGAATTTGATGCTGTCATGGTGGACGAATACCAAGATACAAATGCTTTGCAGGATGCTATTTATAGCCTACTTGGTGGCAACAATGGCGAAAAACTTTTTTATGTTGGGGATTTAAAACAAAGTATTTATCGTTTCCGCCAGGCAGACCCATTTATTTTTGCCTCAAAACAAGAAACTTTTGTGCCTATTAGCGCAGGCGATGCACGGCCATACCCAAATGAGGGGCAAACAGGCGAAAGTGCACTTATTGCGCTGGATGCAAATTTTCGCTCTGCACCAGCCGTTATTAACGGCGTAAACTTTTTGTTTAACTTGCTAATGAGCCAAAATTTAGGTGGCACTGAATATGGCGACGGCCAACGTTTAGTTTGTGGTGTAAACGGCGATTATATAGGCGAAGCTGGCCTTTTAATAGACACTGAAAAGGAAAACGACGCACATCAAATTGCAAAAAAAATAGAGGAACTTGTTGCCCTTGGCCAAAGTGGCGACGAGCGTGGTTTTATACGCACAAAAACAGGCACAAGAGCTATACGCCATGAGGATTGCTGTATTTTACTTGCAACACGTACATCTTTTGCTGATTATCAAGCAGCACTAGAGGCAAAAGGTATGGCTGTTTATGCTGATAGTGCTGAGGATTTACTATCAAGCGCACACATACGCCCAATAGCTGCTTTTTTGCAAGTTATAGATAACCCCTCGCAAGATATACCACTTTGCGCTGTTATGCTAAGCCCACTTTTTGGTTTTACTGAAGATGATTTAGTTGCCTTGCGTTTAAGGCAAAAAAAGGGTAGTTTATATGGTGCAATAGCCACCATAGCAAACGAAACACGTAAAATAATTGCAGAGGTTGAACAAACTAAAAGCGCTGATACCACTAGCACAAACGCATCAAACATACAATTTGAAAATAATGAAACTGAGTTTTCAACAATCACACATACTGATTGTGAAAAAAGTTATGATATAAACATTGATGCTTTTGCACTTAAAATTTTAGATTTTTACGAAAAACTTTCAGATTTACGCCGACTTTCGCACAGTATACCACCTAGTGAATTATTAGAGCAAATTTTTACCACCACGCACTACCCCGCCCTAGTTGGTGTTATGGAAAACGGCTTTAAACGCAGAGAAGATTTAAGCCGCTTTGCTGATTTTATATCTAGCATGGGGGCAAATGGTATAGAGACTTTGGTGCGTAGCCTTGCCGCATTAAGCGAAAGTGGCGGTTTAAAAGATACTAGCCCTGGTGGTGCAAGGCCTGGCTGTGTTACTATTATGACAATACACCGCTCAAAAGGCTTGCAGTTCCCTGTGGTTTTTGTTGCACAATGCCAACATTTATTTAATATGGACGACATTAAAGGTAAAATTTTATTACACCGCACAGCTGGCCTTGGCCTACAATTGCGTGGAGATAACGGTGGCAACAACTACCCTACCCTTGCACACATAGCTATAAAAGAGCAACTACAAGAGGAAATGCGCAGTGAGCAAATGCGCCTTTTATATGTTGCTTTAACACGTGCACAAGATAAACTGTTTATCACGCTTAGCACAAACAGTTATAAAAGCACTGCCGAAAAGCTAGGCGAAATGATGGCAAGCCATGTTTCGAAAACTGCATTTTTGGCACATAAAAACATGCGCTCTTTTGCTGATTGGGTACTTTCCGCCTTATTATTGCACCCCAATGGTGGCAAATTGCGAGAAATTTCAGGTAATATTAATTTAATAACGCCAGATGAAAAAGGACGTTTTAGCATAGAATTTTATGAACAACTTGAAACAGATGAACAAAACAGTGATATTAAACACGGTATTACTGCACAGCCCGATGAAACACTAACACAAAAATTGCTCGAAAACTTTGCATGGCAATACCCACAAAAAGCACTTACACAAACACCAGCAAAGGTAAGCGTTACAGGCATTGTGCATAAAAGCCAAAACACTATTTTATCAAGGCCAAGTTTTATCGCTAAAGAGGGGCTTTCCGCCGCTGAACGTGGCACAGCAATGCATGCATTTTTACAACATGCAGATTTTGCAAAGCTTGCTAAGGCAAAACAACAAGGCACAGCCGAACTTGAAAAGGCAATTACACTAGAAAAAATGCGCCAACAATCCGAGCAACTTTTACCAGAAACATGGGTAGAACAACTAGAGGATAACAACTTAAAACGCTTTTTTGATGGCGAGGTTTTTGAGCGTATTTGTGGCGCAAACAAAGTTATGCGTGAGTATGATTTTATTACTGGCTTACCAGCCGAGGTGCTTTTTGATGAAAACACAAACGAACTACCCAAAACCGCCGAAGTTAAAAACGCAACAGTGCTAGTGCAAGGCATCGCAGATATTTTGCTTTTGTATGATGACCACCTAGAACTTTTAGATTATAAGAGCGATAAAGGCAAAAGCGAGGAAGCATTCCGCACGCATTATAAACGCCAACTTGAAATTTACGCAGAGGCAATAAGCAAACGTTTTGCACCTAAAAAGGTAACATTTATGGGTATTTACTCGCTAGAGCTTGGCAAGCTGATTGAAGTTTAATTTAAATTTATAAAATACGATGAGAGGCTATTATGAAACTAGATTTAAATAATTTTAAATGGACACGCACACCAAAAAACTGCACAATATCAGATGATAAAATTGAAATTACCACAAACCCACATACCGATTTATGGCAACGCACCTATTACCATTTCAGAAATGACAATGCGCCTGTTTTACAAATGCAAAGTGAGGAAAAATATTTTTCGTTTACTGTGCAAACTAAATTTGAAAGTGAGCACAGGTTTGACCAATGTGGTGTTGTTGTTTATTTAAACAGCGATAACTGGATTAAAGGCTCGATAGAATACGAAAACGATGATTTTCAGCATTTAGGTAGCGTGGTTACAAACAACGGCTACTCCGACTGGGCCACAACAGAAATACCTGCTAATATTAAAAGCATGTGGTATAGGTTAAGCCGTAGGGAAAAAGATTTTTGCATAGAGTGCTCAACCGATGGCGTAAAGTTTCAGCAAATGCGCATTTGCCACATGTTTAACGCAGAGGATAAAATATCCTTTGGTGTGTATGCGTGTAGCCCTGAAAATTCATCCTTTAAGGCCACTTTTGAAAACATGCAAGTAAGTGAGTGTAAATGGCTAGCACACGACGGACAACAGCCAGATTGATAGTTTTATTAAAATAGAAGAATTTTACATAAAAAAAAGCTTTAGCGAGTTATAATAACTTGCTAAAGCTTTTTTGTTTATGTAGATTTTATACACAACATTAAAAACGTGACAAATAATGTACGTCCCCAGTGTCCCA
>CAYJJL010000067.1:0-9546 GCA_964370455.1 uncultured Faecalibacterium sp. | reverse complement strand
CAAATGTGTTATAATAAAATAAGTATTATAAACAAATTCAGGAGGCTAAAATGAATTTACAAGGGAAAGTTATTGTTTTAGGCATAACAGGTGGTATTGCCGCTTATAAAATGGCAAATGTAGCTAGCGCATTGTGCAAAACAGGCGCTGAGATACATGTTATTATGACAAAAAATGCTACTGAGTTTATTACGCCACTTACATTTGAAACATTAACAGGCAATAAATGCATAATTGACACCTTTGAACGTGTACAGACTTTTGATGTTTCGCATGTTTCTCTCGCAAAAAAAGCCGATGCTTTTTTAATTGCACCAGCTACAGCAAACACCATAGCAAAACTTGCCCACGGCCTTGCAGATGATATGCTAACCACCACATTATTAGCAACAACTGCACCACGTTTTATAGCACCATCTATGAACACTGCAATGTACGATGCCCCTGTTACACAAAACAACATAAACCTTTTAAAACAATACGGCTACACCGTTATAGAACCAGATATCGGCGTGCTTGCATGTAAAGATAGTGGCCGTGGCCGCCTACCAGATGAGCACGTTTTATTATCTTACCTTGAGCACGAGCTTGCAAAAGATAAAGATTTACAGGGCATAAACATAACTGTAACAGCAGGCCCAACGCAGGAATCCTTAGACCCTGTACGTTTTTTAACTAACCATTCTAGCGGTAAAATGGGCTATGCATTAGCACATGCAGCAATGTTACGTGGTGCAAATGTAACACTAATACATGGCAAAACAGGGCTTAAATGCCCACCGTTTGTTAGTGAGGTAGCTATAACAAGCGCCGAAGAACTTTATAAAGCGGTTGATAATATTTTTGATAAAACAAATGTACTTATAATGGCTGCGGCTGTTGCAGATTATCGCCCAGAGGGGAAAGCTGCCCATAACCTGAAAAAAGAAGAAGTAGATTTAAAATTATCTCTCGCCCGTACAACTGATATTTTAGGCACTATCAGCCAGCGCAAAACAAATCAATTTTTATGTGGCTTTTGCATGGAAACCGAGCATTTGTTAGAGCGTGCTATGGATAAGTTAAATCGCAAAAATTTGGATATGATAGTAGCAAATAACCTAACTGATATGGGTGCTGGTTTTGGCGTTGATACTAACGTTGTAACTATACTATCAAAAGGACCTAAAAAAGCACTGCCCCTACTAACTAAAGAAAAAGTAGCAGATGCAGTGCTAGATGAAATTATTAAACAACTTGTAGATAAAACTTAATATGCTTTGTTGGCGTTTAAACAAGCTCTTTTAGCTCGCTTGCAAGTTTCAAAAGCATTTCTTTAGTGTTATAGCTAGGTGTATCAATTACACTTTGCAATAAACAACGCTGAACTTCACCAAGTTTTTTACCTTTAAAACCAAGCTCCAAAAGCTCGGTAGGTGTTATTAGTAAAGCCTCTTTTAAATATGGCTCGCCACTGTTTTTAAGCTCTCTGTAAAGAGCTGGCAATTCTGCAAAGCGTGTATCTACAGCTGCAAAAGTTTCAGCTGCATCTAAAAACGGAAAAGCAAGCCCACCACAAAGCATTTTTTTCAAGGCGTTTATATCGCTTGGCATACCACAGTTATAAAGCTCTGTTATTTTAGCAAAATCCTTTGCAAAGGTTTTGCCAAAATCAAAAACAGTTGCAACTTTAAAAGTATTTGCTTTTGTAAGGTGCAAAAGTGCCCACCAACGGCAAAGCAACGAGCTAGGCACTTTATCCAAAGCTTCAAGTGCGTTTTGCTCTGTTATTTCAGCATCTTCAAAACCAAAGCTTTCAAGACCGCCTTTAATAATAAATGGCGCTAGTATTGATGGTTTTTTGCCAAGCAAGGTTTTGTTCATCTCGCCTCTAACACGTGGCGCGCTCACATACGAAAGTGTTTTGGCTCTGTTCAATGCTTCCTCTGCTGTTTTTTCTTCAATACTAAAACCCAAAGTGCCAGCAAAACGGTATAAACGCAATATGCGCAAAGCATCTTCCTCAAAGCGCAAGGCAGGCTCGCCAACGGCACGTAAAAGTTTATCTTTTAAATCGTATCTGCCACGGTATGGGTCAACTATATTTTCGCCATCCCAAGCCATTGCATTTACAGTAAAATCTCGGCGAGATAAATCCACACGTAAATCTGCACCAAAGCTTATTTTATCAGCGTGGCGATGGTCGGTGTAATCGCTTTCTGCTCTGCAAGGGGTTATCTCAACGCCATGCCAAGTTACAGTGCCGTGATCACCGCCTATAAGTTTTGCGGCAGGTAAGGCGGCTAATATTTGTTCTGGCGTGCTAGCGGCGGTTAAGTCCCAATCGTGTACGGGTTTACCTAATAGAGTATCTCTAACAGCACCGCCTATAACCCAGCTATTTATGCCGTGATTTTTCATCTCGGCTATAACTTCAATTACATGTTTTGGAATTTGTTGCATTTTAATGCTCCATTCTGTTGAATTATGCTTTAATCGCTCAAGTTACAGAGCGACTAACTAAAATCTATTATAACAAATTTTTAAAATAAATGTAATACCTAAGTTTTGAGCAGTAAAAATAAACACTTAAAAAGTAGCTAAATGGGGTTTACTTTTTACAAAAATACAATATAATCTTATAGAATAGTTTTTTATTAATGAGGGAAATTATACGAGGGGAAATATATGAGCAACAATAAAAATTACTTGCAAAATGTAAAAAATGTGCATTTCATAGGTTGTGGCGGCAGTGGCATGTATCCACTGATACAAATTTTGCAAGCAAAAGGTTATGCTATTTCTGGCAGTGATGTTTTAGAGGGTAGCATTTTGGATTACGAGCGCAAAAGTGGCGTTAAAGTTTACGTGCCACAAGCAGCTGAAAATGTTAAAGGTGCGGATTTAGTTGTTTATTCAGCAGCAATATCACAAGATAACATTGAAATACAAAGCGCAAAAACACTAGGCATACCTACAATTGAACGCAGTGTTTTGCTTGGTGAAGTTAGCCGCATGTATAAAGGCTCTATTTGCGTAGGAGGTACTCACGGTAAAACAACAGTAACCTCTATGATAACAACAGCGTTAGAGCTAGCAGGCAAAGACCCAGGCGCAGTTATAGGTGGCAAGTTACCGCTTATAAATGGCTATGGCAAAGCAGGCAATGGCGAAAATATAGTTATCGAAGCGTGCGAGTACAGCAACACATTTTTGGAACTAAGCCCAGCATATGCTATACTTTTAAATATAGATAACGACCATTTAGATTTTTTTGGCAGTATGGAAAACCTAAAAAAAGCGTTTAGTGATTTTTTAAACCTTGCAAGTAAAAAAATAGTATTTAACGCTGACGATGAACAAAGCGCAGACGTAATAAACGCTTTACCACAAAGTAAAATAAGCTATGGCATAACTGAAAAGTGTGATTATAAAGCGGTTAATATTACACAGCACAAACCAGGTTTTTACGCATTTGATTTATCAGAAAAAGGCGAAATTACCGCGCACCTAGAGCTTTTTGTGCCAGGGTATCATAACATTTATAACGCACTTGCAATGTGCGCAGTTTGCCGTGATATAGGCCTAGATGGTGATGCACTTGCCACCGCCGCAAAAGATTTTAAAGGCGCAGGGCGACGTTTTGAGATATACGGCACTTGTAATGGCGCACTTGTAGTTGATGATTACGCACACCACCCAACTGAGCTTCGAGCTGTGCTTACAACTGCAAAAAACCTAGGCTATAAACGTGTTGTAGCAGTGCACCAACCTTTTACTTTTAGCCGTACTAAAACACTGCTTTTAGAGTTTGCTGAGGTTTTGAGCATTGCCGATAAAGTTATACTCACACCTATTTTAGGTAGCCGTGAGGTGGACGACGGCAGTATTAAAACTGCGCACCTAGCACAAAAACTAGAAAACTCAACTGAAGTTGAAAGCCTTGCCGCTGCTGCAAACTGGGTAAAACAAAACGCAAAAGAAGGCGATTTAGTTATAACCCTAGGCTGTGGTGATGTATATAAAGCCGCAAAAATGATGATAGAATAAAAAATAACAGGAGGTTTTTATGTTGCAATTTATTTGCTACCCTAAATGTTCCACTTGCCAAAAGGCACAAAAATTTTTAGACGAAAACAGTATAAGCTACACTCTGCGTGATATAAAAACTGCAAACCCAAACGCAGAAGAACTTGCAACATGGTATAAAAAAAGTGGCGAGCCATTAAAGAAATTTTTTAACACAAGTGGGCTTGTTTATAAGGGCCTTGGGCTAAAAGATAAGCTACCAAATATGAGCGAGCAAGAACAACTAGATTTACTAGCAACTGACGGTATGTTAGTAAAGCGCCCACTTTTAATAACAGAAGATGGCGTTTTAATAGGTTTTAAAACCGAAAAATGGGCAGAAAAACTGCTATAATTGCTTCCGTTTTAAACAATGTGTAGTTTAAAGCGGAAAATAAACAAAATGTACAACTGGATTTATATAGGACAAAGGTATCGCAAATGAGCAATATTGAAAAAAATATATTGGAGTTAAATTCTCCAAACGAAACAACAAAAATAATAATAGATACAGCCGACGGCATGAATGTTATAAGCATAACATATCAAAAAAACGAATATATAGTGAACGATTTAGAGCGCAAAGATAGGGGCGTAACTTACGCTGTGCCTATTTTGTACCCAACACCAAACCGCATTTTAAATAATGTATTTACTTTTGAGGGTAAAGATGTTGCCTCAAAAATGCATGGTCTTGTACGCAAATGTCCCTTTGAAATGGGCGATATAATAAATAAAGCGGATTGCACATCTGTTACTGGGCGTTTAAGTTTTGCCCCACAAACTGAACTTTATAAAGGTTTTCCGTATGATTCAACATTAATTGTTACTATCAATGTTTTTGATAACGCTGTTGAGTGGAAATACACAGTTGAAAATAACGGCAGTGTTAATTTACCGTATAGTTTTGCATTGCATCCATTTTTTGTAAAAACTAATAGAACAAAAATAAAAGCAAGTGTCAATGCCGTTATGGAAATGAACCAAGATTGCTACCCAAGCGGTTATTTGCTACCGCCTAAAGTGCAAGGTGTAAACATTAACGAAATTACAAATGTTGAGCACATACATTACGATCATGTTTTTTGTGTTGATGATAACATGCGTAGTGCAGAAATATTTTACCCAAGTTTTGGCACAATGTTAACGCTCGCAACCTCTGAGGAGTTTGGTAGGCTAGTGGTGTACACACCAGAACACAAGGATTTTTTCTGTGTAGAAAACCAAACATCATCTACAGATTGCCACAATCTACATACCAAAGGTTTTGTGGAGGAGGCAAATTTGCAAATAGTGCCACCAAACGAGACAAAAAGCGGCTTTATACGCTTTAACTTTAGTGAGTTATAAAATTAAAATGAGAGTACAAGCTAGATTAATTTTTAGCTGTACTCTCATTTTTTTGTTTGTTTTTACAATTCGTCTCAAAAATGCGATAAACCTACAACTAACATCACGCGAATACGTCTTTTTATCGCTATTTTTATTATACCAAGCCACATCGTAACTGAAAACCTAGATTAATTGGTATTCTTTTTAAAGTGATTAGCATGTTGATACTGAAAATTATAGTTAATCAAGATTACGATGAAATTAAGCATAAAACGTCATAGTTGTTCATGAATGTGCAGTATGCACAAGGGTTTAAATGAATATTTGTGGGTAAATACGATTGATTGTGACTAGATAGTGTGTTATACTTTAATCACTAGGAAAGGAGTGTTCAAATGATATATACAGTAACATTAAACCCATCGATAGACTATATATTAGATGTCCCAGAGTTTAAATTGGGCGCAACAAACAGAACAACAAAAGAAATTATGTTCGCAGGTGGCAAGGGTATAAATGTATCGGAGATATTAAAAAACCTTGGCAAGGATACGACAGCACTTGGTTTTATTGCTGGTTTCACAGGTGCAGAAATTCAAAAACAAGTATGTGAAAAAGGCATTGCAAGCAATTTTATAAATGTCAAAAATGGTCATTCGAGAATAAATGTTAAGCTAAGAAATTTTGACGGTACAGAAATAAATGGTGAAGGGCCAATAATTCAAAGTGACGAGTTACAAGAGTTTATGAAAGCCATTGCAAATATTAAAGCTGGTGATGTTTTAGTTCTTGCTGGTAGCGTGCCAAGGGCATTAAAACCAACAATTTATATGGATATTTTAAAAGAGCTAAAAGATGTTTTAGTTGTTGTTGATTCAAATTCTCACTTGCTATTAAACGCTCTAACATATTCGCCTTTTTTGATTAAACCTAATATCCATGAATTAGAAGAGATTTTTGACACTGAAATAAATTCCGAAGAAGATATTTTGTTCTATTGTAAGAAATTGCAAAACAAAGGTGCACAAAATGTTTTAGTTTCAATGGGCAAAGATGGCGCTTTTTTGCTGGATGCAAATGGTAACACTCATAAGAGCAGTGCGCCAAAGGGTAAACTGATTAACGCTGTCGGCGCAGGAGATTCAATGGTAGCGGGTTTCGTGTCGGGTTATTTAGACACAAAAAAATACGAATATGCATTTAAAATGGCTGTAGCTAGCGGCAGCGCAAGCGCATTTTCGAGCACTCTTGCAACTAAAGATGAAATAATGAGCTTATTGGCAGTTTTGCAGTAAGCTATTTTATAAACAACTATCACAATACAAGTTACAATATTCGAACTAATATTTATGCCGATGCAAAACGGCGGAATGGAGCACTATTATGAAAATTAGAGATTTATTAAGTGAAAAAAGTATTATGCTTGACGTTGAGCTTAATTCTAAAAATGAAGCCATTGAAAAAGCGGTTGAATTAATGAATACTAATGGTAACCTCAACAATGTTGAAGAATTTAAAAAAGCTGTTTTTCTTAGAGAAGAAGAAGGCTCAACGGGTGTAGGCGAGGGCGTTGCTATACCACACGGTAAAGGCGATAGCGTTAGTTTCCCTGCAATGGCGGCTATGGCTATACCAAAAGGTGTTGATTATGATTCCATAGATGACGAACCAGCTACTTTATTGTTTTTAATAGCAGCGCCAAATACAAAAGATAATGTTCATTTAGACGTTTTGGCAAAATTTTCAACGTTTTTAGTTGATGAGGAATTTACAAAAAGGCTTAGAGCGGCAAAAACTCCTCAAGAGTTTTTGTCTGTAATTGATGAGTACGACGACAGGGAAAACGAGGATACAGCCGAAGTGGCACAAGTTGCTCCAAATAACGGCAAAAAAATATTAGCTGTTACTTCTTGCCCTACTGGCATAGCGCATACATATATGGCTGCTGAGAGTTTGAGCAAAGCTGCAAATGCAATAGGCGCAAGTATTAAGGTTGAAACTAGAGGTTCAGGTGGTGCAAAAAATGTGCTAACTGATGAAGAAATTGCACAGGCTGACGGTATTATTGTAGCTGCAAACACCAATGTGCCAATGGATAGGTTTGATGGCAAACCAGTTGTTGAGTGCCAAGTTGCAGATGGCATACATAAAGCTGGCGAGTTAGTACAAACAATAGTCCAAGGCAAGGCGGAAATTTACAAGGCGAAAAATACACCAGTGAAAAGTAAAGCACAAGGTAGCATGGGCACAAAGATATATAACCAGCTTATGAATGGCGTTTCGCATATGTTGCCATTTGTTATAGGTGGTGGTATACTTATAGCAATAGCATTTTTGATAGATGGCACACTGATAGATATAAACAGTCTATCCGAGGCAGAAAGAGCTAACTTTGGCTCTATAACACCATACGCTGCAATTTTTAAAAATATAGGTGGCATAGCGTTTTCGTTAATGCTCCCAGTTTTAGCGGGTTATATTGCTATGGCAATTGGTGATAGGCCAGCACTTGCTCTCGGTTTTGTTGGCGGTTTATTTGCCGCAAATGGTAGCAGTGGTTTTTTAGGTGCAATCGTAGCGGGCTTTGTAGCGGGTTATGTAATAGAACTATTAAAAATCGTTTGCGATAAATTACCAAAAACTATCGAAAAAATTGCACCTGTTTTAATTTATCCTGTTGTTGGCATATTTTCAATAGGTTTAATTATGCTGTTTGTCGTTGAACCATTTGTAGGCACAGTAAACGGTGGTTTAAACAATGCACTTTCAACAATGGGTGGCACAAGCAAAGTTTTACTCGGTATAATTCTAGGCGGAATGATGGCTATTGATATGGGTGGCCCTTTCAATAAAGCAGCGTATGTTTTTGGCACAGCAAGCATAGCAGCAGGCAACTACGACATTATGGCAGCAGTTATGATAGGTGGCATGATACCACCTTGCGCAATAGCTTTAGCAACATTACTATTTAAAAACAAATTTACAAAAGAGCAAAGAGAATCTGGCCCTACAAACTTTATAATGGGGCTTGCATTTATCACAGAGGGCGCAATACCTTTTGCAGCATCTGACCCATTACGTGTTTTACCAGCTTGCATTATTTCCTCGGGTTTAGCTGGTGGGCTTTCAATGTTATTTGGCTGTGAGTTGATGGCACCACATGGCGGTATATTTGTTTTCCCTGTTGTTACCAATCCTTTAGCTTATACTGCTATTTTGGCGGTTGCAACTGTTGTGGGTGCTGTTTTGCTAGGCATGTTTAAGAATACTATAAATAACTAGGAGTACACAATATGTTTACAAAAACCAGACAAGAAGAAATTTTAAAGCTCGTTAATGCAAAACAAAGTGTTACAGTTAAGGAGCTTATGGAAACTTTCGATGCCTCACAATCTACCATACAACGGGATATTGTATCGCTTGATGGTAAGGGGCTACTTACAAAGGTTTTTGGTGGAGCAGTTGCAAAAAATGAAAAAAGTGTTTTGACAGAAATGAGCTCTGTTGAAAAAAGAGGGAAATACACGCAAGAAAAAATAAAAATAGCTAAATACGCCGCAACCTTGATTGAACCTAACGATTTAGTTTATATTGACGCAGGAACAACAACAGAATATATGCTAGATTTTATTGAAGAAAAACAAGCAACGTATGTAACAAACGGAATTGAACATGCAAAAAAATTAGCGAATTTAGATTTTAACGTAATTTTAATAGGCGGAATTTTGAAAAAAACTACAGAGGCAATTTTAGGCTCAGGTGCAATTTTATCTGTTCAAAAATATCATTTTACAAAAGGTTTTTTTGCAACAAATGGTGTGCATAAAGAGTTTTCGTTCACAACGCCTGATATTAACGAAGCATCTATGAAAAAAGCTGCAATAGATAGAGTTTATAAAAAATATATGCTATGCGATGAAAGTAAATTTGATAAAATTTGCGGTGTGGAGTTTGCAACAATTGACGACTTTACAATAATTACAAACAAGGATATTATAGGATACGATTGTGATATAATAGTAGCAACGGATTAAAATTAAATTTAAAAAACATTTAATTTTATTAAACAAAGCGAAAAAGTCGCTATAAACTTATAATAGTAGAAATCAAATAAAACCCAAAAGAGTCTCTTTCAAAAAGCTTCTTTTGGGTTTTGTTTTGTATATT
>CAYJJL010000066.1:0-9610 GCA_964370455.1 uncultured Faecalibacterium sp. | reverse complement strand
CCTGTGCCAGCAGCATAAGCAGTTAGTGCAGAGCCAACACCATTTTTCCATTGTTCAGATGGCATAGTTTGGAAACACCATGCAATTGATGATTTGCCGTTTGCAACATATTCATCAGCAATAGCAATTAGTGGGTTTGTAGATAGTTTGGCAGCAGTGAAAGGTATAATAAAACCCATATCGTTAGCAATGCTGCTTGTGCCTGTTTCACTTGTTACAAGCCAGTTTAAGAAAGCTAATGATGCAGCAATGTCATCTTCGCTAGCTGTGTTGTTAACACACCAGTAATTTTCAGAACCTGTGCATAGGCCTTGGTTTTCTTCACCATCTGCGCCTATGTATATTGGTAGCATGCCTAGGTTTTCATCGCTAAGTCCAGAAACCTCGTTGTATGCCCATGTACCGTCTTGGTAGAAAACAGCTTTGCCATCTACAAATTCAGCAATAGCGTCATCACGTGTTTTAGTAGCTAGTTGTTCTGGAGCTGTTGTAGAGTTTGTGATGTATAAATCCCAAATTGCTTTATAGTTATCTAGGTATAAACCTTTGATAGCAGGTGTTGAGACTATTCCCTCTGCTTGGTATTCGTAGTAAACAGGTAGGTTGGCAAGGTGAGTTTTGAAACGCCAGTCAGAAGATGCGTCCATACCAGCAGATGTGAAAGCACCGTCAACTCCTATTTCAGCCTTGCGTGCTTGAATATCCTCAGCAACTGCTTTTAGGTCGTCAAAACCTTTGATGTCATCTTGTGTGTAACCAGCTACTTCTAAAAGAGCTTTGTTGTAAATAATACCGTATGTTTCAATAACCCATGCAATGCCTGCAATTTGCTCGCCATTGTAAAGTGCAAAGTCATCACTAGTTAGTTGGCCATAAACTTCAGAGCCGCTTAAATCGTAGCAATAATCCGCCCAGTTAGCAAGGCCAACAGGGCCGTTAACTTGGAACAATGTAGGTGCTTCAGATTTGCTTATTTCGCTCATTAGTGTTGTTTCGTATTCGCCAGAGGCAGCAGTAACAACAGTTACAGGTACGCCTGTTTCAGCTGTGTATGCAGCAGCAAGTGCTTGCCATTGGTCATGTTGTTCTGGTTTGCCTTGTAGGTAATAAACTTGACCTTTAGGCTCAATAGTTGTATCACCACCAGTAGCCTCGCCACCTGTTATGCTATCTGTGCCTGAAACTGCACCGCTGCTAGCTGTTTCGCCACAAGCTGCAAGTGCGCCTGCAGCAGTTGCAGCAGTTGCTACTTTAAGGAAAGAACGACGTGTCATCATGTTTTTCATGGTTTAATCTCCTTCATTGTAAAAAAATGACTTTATATTTTTCACAAGATATATATCTTATGAAACTTAGTTAGATTTTTCTGATGCTTTATTTTCAAGACTTTTTCTTTTGTTTCAGACTAATATCAGGTATATCGTTAATAACTCTAGATATAGTTCCTATGGAGCAACCGCATTAATAATATTTTGTAGCTAATTTTAAGAAAGCATCTGCTTCCTCTTTTGAGTCTGCTTGAACCAGTAGATTTAGTCCGTTCGGAGATAGATTTTCCAGTAAACCAAGTGCTTGTTTTGGGTTTACTCCGATGATTAGACCTTTTTTTGCCTCTTGAATACGACGCAGTTCTGGTATAAATTCTAACACCTTTGGCTGACCATCAACTTGCACCCACTGGATCATATCAATCTTGTCAATTGATAAAATTGTGTCTAAATGGCGAATTTGTTCCATTCCATCTAAGTGATAGATAACATTATCTAGCCAATTTGCACTGTCAACAAGTTCATCTTTAAGAAATTCGTCAAAAATATCTTTAGAAAGCATCGCCGCAACATCACATTGGAGTTGCATAAGTTTTCCTTTAGACACTGAATTCATCCATGCGTGAGCAGAGCCACCAAAAGTATGTTTTTTTAATATATCAAACATAACATCGCCTGATCTTATTAAAATATCCACTATTTTTTTGCCAGCATATTTAACATTTTCTGCATCTGTTAAAAAATCGACAAGTAAATCTTCTGCGCCACGAAGTTGCGATAACGCATCATAGCTCCCACAGTTGTCAGGCATTCCTACAAAATATCTTCCGTTTGATTCGTTTACAAGATATTTCATGATTTCGCATTCTAGTTTAAAAACTTTATTTGTTTCAGGGTCGAAAGAATAGTCATAGCTCTCCAAATCATCGATACATGGATGAATCCAAATAGTATCTCTTGTATATTCCACCGAACTTTCAGGAGCGATATATTTTGCGTGACCACCTGTTCCGAAATATGGGAAAATCATAGGCAACGCATCACCGGCATAATATGTTTTGTCAATTTGTTCTAATTTACGTTTAAGTATCCATTCTCCGTCAGTATACCATTTTTTTCTTTCCTCATTTGTTTTTGGCATATCCCATCCTTGAATATAAGGATTTTTAGGGTCTTTTGGTGCTGTAACGCTAAGGCATGGTCGGTCTAAAATTTCATTTTTCCACACTAAATCCAGTCTTTTTAGTATTTTATCGTAATCTCTATTGTCAACCATTTTGATCACTCCCTTTCATTTGTTGAATTAACATTATCATATAAAATCATTTTTTTCTTTGTAAATATTAAGCTAAACTTTGCAAATATTAAGATTGACTAATTTAAAAACTAGGCATACAATATAAATATATCAAATAAAACATTAGGTTTATATGAAAAAAACTTAATTTATTAACCTTCTAAAATTTTACAAGATTAAAACAATCCTAATCATAATCGGAGAAATTTACCATGTTATTATTAAATCAAAATATCCCACTCGAAAGCTTAGAATTTCCTTTTGATACTTTTGAAGGTACTGGAATAACCGAGGAAGAACAATTTTGCTTGCACAATCATGATTGTTTAGAGCTAAATTATTGTGTTTCTGGAAAAGGTGAATATCATATTGGCGACAAAAAATATGAAATAAGAAAAGGCGATTTATTCGTAATTAACAACCAAGAATACCATATCGCTGTAAATAAAGGAAATTTGTGTCTAAAAATCATCGTTTTTTCGCCTGAAATGATTTGGAAAAACCACAATGCACTTGATAGCAAATATTTGCAGACATTTTATGCTTGGAAGGAAAATTTTAGACATAGATTTTCAAGTGATATGTTAATTGTCGAACAAATCACCGTACTTTTCTATCAAATTCAAAATGAATATGAAAAAAAAGAAGAAGGCTATAGACTGGTTGTCAAAGCACTTCTTCTTCAAATATTAGCACTATTATATCGTGCATTTTCTGCTAGTGATTCAAATATAATCACAAAATTCCAAAGTGATTATAATAAAATTATTAAAGCAGTTTCTTATATTGATGAAAATTTTAATTCAGATATTAAACTAGAACATTTAGCAAAAATTAGCAATTTTGCCCCTAATTATTTCTCGAAAATTTGGGGCAATGTTATGTCGGTTTCTGTTTCTACGTACATCAATAAAAAACGCATAGAACATTCGTGTATGCTATTAAACACGACTGATATGAATATCGTTGAAATTGCATTAAAATCTGGATTTAATGATATATCTCATTTTAACAAAACCTTTAAATCTATTTTAAACACAACTCCAAAATCTTTTCGTAATAGCAAGATTAAAAATTAATAATAAGAAAGACTATAGAGAAAAGGTGTGCTCAAAATCTATTGCTTTTCACTAAAAGATATAAAAGATCTTATCCGCCTAAATTCTCTGAAAATTATCATATACAATCTAAAGGATGATCAAAGTTAAAATTTTCAAAAATCTCTTTAGCGGTTTTTGATATGATTAATCTGGAGCTGTGACGAACGGTAGCTCTTAACAATTTAACAATTGAATAATAATCATTAATAGACTATTATTAGCTCTCTCATAATGGAGTATTGTATACAACACTAAACCAACCATCATGTTTATAATATTTATCAAAAATATCGTCAATAGTTAAAATTAATGACTTTATCTCATCAAAACTTTTTATGCTTTGGTATTCATGATTTTCACCTTCAAAGTCCTCTTGATATCTGGCTTTTATAAACACAGAATTTTCTGATAAATAAGTTATCATATCCATTTCTTTTGTAAGAACATTAGATATATATTCTGCTTTCAAATTTTTTATAGTTGCTATTTCAAGCAAGAGTTTATTTAAATTATGACCAAATCTAATAATCTTTTCATCATCATATCCACTTTCTTCCAACAGTGATTTCATTAGACACTCAATGGTTATGCATAATTGTGAATAAATCATATATAGATATTGAGTATAATACAAGTATGTTATCCGAGGCCAACTCATATCGCTGCACTCAATAGCACAATAATCAAGCATTTGATTCAATATTTTGTAATGAGAATTAAACGCCAAAATAAAGTGCTTAATTTCAGGCTCTCTCCATATACCCATTTTATCATAAATTTCAAATTGTTCATTTCGTGTCATAATATCCCCTTTCTATTTTTTGTTATAAAGTTATAGCTTGAGAATTTTTACAAACGATAGTATTGTTTTTCTCATTAATATCAAACTTTGTAATATAACCTATCTGTTGTAAATAATTTGCTAATTTAATATTATCCGCAGTGTTATCTATCGCAATATCAACAGAATTTTCTATAAAATGAAAATCGTTATATGGTTCTTCTAGATCTTCGAATAGCGTTTCTATTACATTCTTATCTAAAATGTATAGGTTATCTATCATCAATTTATATTTTTCTTTTGAAGTAAGAAATCCCCATACACTTTCAAAAGTTTTCAAATTAATAGGAACACTTAATTCATTTATGTACCCTGCTATTTCTTTTGTCATATGCTTTTCACCAAAATCTTCAAGCAATGTTTTAATGGTTATACTTTTCATCTCACTGCGTATCAATAAAGCCTCCAACAGTTTAGAATTCATATCAATTTCAGCCCTTGACAATAAATATTTTTCTTGGTTTTTTAAAATATAATTCACGCATAAATCAGGATATACATATTTTATTTTATCATAATACTCTTTACAAAACTCAAACTGGTTGCAGTTTATCAATATACGCAAGCGATTTTCTGTAATGATTTTTTTGTTTTCTTGCTTAATATCAAATACGATTACACTTATTATTGAAGCAAAGCTTTCAAACAAATCATCATCAAAATCAGTTAAAACAAAGTCTGTTTCAAATTCATCAGTTAAGGCTTCTTTATTCGCTTGCAGTAGTTCATCTTCATTACTCTGCATAAAGGATAACAGTTCATTTGAAAATTTGGATAATTCCCAATATCTAACAACATTTTCCCAAGTAACTGCTACTTTCTTATTTTCAAGCAAAGCACTCCATACAACATTATAATACTCTTGTCCATTTTGTATGTCTTCATTGTGAAAACTCAAAATATCTTGTGTAATAAAATTTTGATGTTTGATTATTTTAACAAACAACTCTGAATTATCAAAACAAATCTCAAATAATCTAATTATGCTTTCTTCACTTTCATTTGTATTGCTATCACGTAAAATTAAATCATTTGCATATTGCTCAATATTATTCTCAATATCATCCTCAACATATTCAATTAAAGGCGCATAACCTAAATTAAATATAGTGGTATAATTTTTAGTGGCTAAATCTGCTACCAATTCTTTGTTTTTAAGGCTAGTTATAAGCTCAATCATGCCAGCGTTTATTTGATAATGATTATTATCAAATATATAATTTAACAGTTCACCAGAAACAGCACTTATAACAGTGTCGTTAAGTTTATTAAACTTAACATTTAATACATTTAGAATTTCTTTGATTTTACTATCTTCAACATCTTTTATTCGATTTAACACTTCTGCATTTTCATTAATAAAATTTGTCAAAGTATTATCGATGTTCATTTGTTCTAAGGCGCTTACATCTGCATCTTCTAATAGCACTTGTAAATAAAACAATTTTCTTTTATGTGTCATTGTTGCATTTTTTGTAATAGCGTGCCACATGCTAGGCCAAGCGTTTGCCAATAGTTTTACAAATAGCGAACGATTTCTTTTTTCATCTGTACATATATCAATTATTTCCCAACTTCTAGGGTCATCATCTGTTAGCTGTTTAATAAATACATCACGTTTATCAATATTTTCGTCATTGGACAAAAGGTGTTTTAGCAAATAATAATTATAAATCTCTTTTTGTTCAAATTCGTGTGTTTGAAGCTGCTTAACTATAATATCAGGTTTTGTTAGTTCATATTTAGATGGAAGCGTATTCATATTTTTAACAGATAAAACAAACTCCATATCATTTTTCGTGATGCTTGTACCTTTAAAGTAGTTAATGTAGTTCGCATAATTTTCATCTATATAGCCACGCCTTAACAAAAACACAAGTAGTTTGTTACTTTTCACTTCTTCATTTAACATCTTTTCTGAGCTATATTTTTCAATAAGTTCGCTTAGTTTAAAGTTGCTTATTGTAAAAATTTGTTTTTCAAGGCTTTCTTTCTCAATTTTTGTTTTTTCAATTTTGTCTTGGGCTATTAACTCTACGTGTTTTTTTCTAGCTAAAAATTTTTTAAAGATTTCACCGAAATTATTACAAGACGAAGAATGATTTCCAGACCACGGTTGATATTTGTAATAAGAGTATCTTATAGATGGACTTTGACTCAATTCGTTCAAATAAGAATCATCCTTTAAAAATTCATCAATTTCCACACCACCTATTCTGGTGGCAATGCCTTCCCAATTCGTTACCTCGCTCAACAACACAAGTTTAAGTTCTTTTATATTTAGCAACGTTTCAACATCAATTTCACTTAAAACTTTTGATAATTCTTCCACCTTTGTTTTCAAATCTTGTGTAACACTATTAACATATTGCATTTTTTCTTCAAATGCTTGTTTAATTATACCTTTTTCATTTTGTATTTGCGAAAATTCATAAGGATATAAATTTTTAAACACAATTAAAGCAAACATATTATTATCTTTTAAGTTGGTTAATCCTTGCTCATTTTTTAAGGTTTTTTTATATAAAATAAATTCATTTGATATATTTTGCAACATGCGCATGTCTTCAATATAAGGCGATACATCATTGATAAAAGGCTTTGTTATACTATGTGCCATATCATCTGAAACCGCTTGCTCTTTTTCATCTTTTGGGAAATACTTTTTAAGCAATATCTCACCAGAATTTGTTGGATTTATTGTTGGTATAACAGGTATTATAAAATCAAAAAATTTAACTCTATCACTATTTGTAAAAATGTCATCTTTAACTGCATATACAAATTTAATTGGCTTTTTTATTGAGTCAGAATTATTCAATAATATATTTAATTCTCTTAAATGCACAAATATAGATGGTGTTTCAAGCCTGTCCATATCTTCAAATATTACTATGCTGTAATCTGTAACTTCAAAAAAATAAATGATTTCATCTAAATTTTTATTAAAAATACTACTATCAACACCACTTTTTTCAATATCAACTTCAACATCAGAAGCTGAGTGTTTTACTTTTAAATTTAAGGGAAACTTTGTTGAAATATATACATATATGTTTGTTAATAGCACTAAAAGCAGTGCTGTAAATATGCTAAACGATATTAATGACCATAGTGAAGTAAAACCGATGCGATTACCAGCTTGTAATATATTGTTTATAACATTTAAAAAAGAATTATGGAAAATAGCGTAGCAAAAAATACTTATAAAAAAAGTTAAATTCAATAAAAACAAAAATATCTTTGTTTTATTTGCCTTATGTAATTTCCTAAACCTGCTTTGTGGTATTTTGTGTGCTTCAACTTTGTAAAATAACTGTTTTAATATACTTTCTTCAATTTCATTTGTGGTAAATGTAATCTTGCCAATTCGCCCTGATAGTTTTTGATCATCTGTTTGTTGTTCATCTACTTTTTGACTATTTGCATTTTTTTCATCTAAATTTTCTACAAAGGTTGCCATAGAGATTTTTATTGTTTTTTCATCTACTTCATGATGGTTTTTTAAAAATGTTTCAACAATACTACTCTTACCAGAACCATAAGGCCCACCTAAAGCGATATTATTGATTTTATTCTCACCGAATGCCCACTCTAAAGCTGAAAAATATTCCTCACAATTTGTTGCATTATCTGTAGGTGCTAAATGTGTGTATTCTAATATATCTATATTGCTTTTGTTTTCATCAATGTTCTTTTTCTTTCTATTATTTTTTTTTGTAATTCCACTAAAAAAATTTTTGACTATTTTTAAACAATTACCATCAACTTTAAACATCTTAAACCCTCACTGCAATTTTATTCCAAATGAACGAATGCTTTCAAATAATTATAAAACAATTATACACTATTTTCAAATGTTAGCAATATTAAATATTTACTAAATAACTATATGTGCATCAAGATAAACCTTGTAATACTGTTCAAAAAAATGTTATACTGAATGTGAACAAGCAAATAATGTGAAACGAAGAGGAAAGTTATGAAAAACAATTTAACTCAAATAAAAGTTATTTCTATATTTTTATTTATTACTTTTATTTTACAACCAATTAATGTGTTTGCAACCAGTGCTACTAATGATGCTGTTTCCGATCAACAACATTATCTCGGTGATGTAATTAACGCTGGCGAAAACAGTGGTTTTATTGAACAAAATGCAATCACTGATGATGATGTGCATTATGGTTGGAAACTCGGGAATTTTATCGTTAGCGATTTTACAAGAGTTATAACCACGGATGAAGCTAACCCTATATTTTTAAAAAATGTCGGCGATAAAGTAACACTCTCATTTTCATTGCTTGAAGATATTACCAATCTTAACGGTAATGAAAACTTAAGCATCGCCTACGATGAAAAAGGTTATGATGAGTATTTTGGAATAGAAGAAACAGTATTTGGCACTGGAACACTTATCGTTAGATACACTGATTATCAAAATTACAAAAATGAACCAACAATTCACACTGATTATTTAACGTCTGTTAGCGTGGGAAATAACATTCAAGTTGAATTACTTGAAGAAGGCGATTATGAAGTTGCTCTTAACTACACAATAAAAAGCGACCCTCGAAATGTTTTAGGTGTTTCTATTTTTCCTACTAATACTGATTATCGTATATTCTTTAAATTTTCTGTTAGAAATGGTAATGCTATGGTTTACCCATTTGATGTTTCCACTGGCGAGGAATTAATAAACACTTCAATGACAGAAAATGGATTTTATTTAGATTTAGCAAGGTCACGTTATCTCGATATAGATGTTAAAAAAGAAATTTTGCAAGAAGGTTCAAGCGGATTGACTGAGGATATACGTTTCAACAAACCGGCTAAAGACGGTGAAGAATACACGGATGAAGGCATTATACACTTACTGTTCATAATCGTTATACTGGGCAAGATACAACTAAAACTATATATGTTGGCGAAAACGATATTTTACGAGCGTATATCACAACTGGTCTTGAAATATCTGATATACAAGCACAAGTTGCAAATGGTGCAATAATAAACGAAGATGGTACTATAACCTCGCCTGTTGTTGGAGAAGTTGAGCCTACACCTATTCCACCAACCCCAACACCTGAAATCACGCCTGAAA
>CAYJJL010000065.1:0-9647 GCA_964370455.1 uncultured Faecalibacterium sp. | reverse complement strand
CCTATTATAACACGAGAAAGTGGAAAAACCATTATCATTAGTATTAAAAAAGGTACACTACGTAAAAGATTTATCAATAAATTTAAAACACTCATAAATATTTTAGGTAGTGGCAAGATGCTATCTTTTTCACCAACAACTAATAAAACACCTAAAGGTAAGCCTAAAATTAGTGCAAAAAATGTAGCAAAAACAGTTATATAAAATGTTTCCCAAATAGCAAAGGGGAAATCTGCCATAACGCTAGGCAAATTTGCAAAATAATCTAAAATTGCATTCATGCTTTTTGCACCTCCTCTACGGTAATACCTTGTTTTGCATTAATGTAGGCAATGGCTTCATCTGCTTTTTGTGTATCTTTAGGTAGGCTTAAAAGCATACTGCCAAAACACTGTCCGCTCATATCTCTAGTATCAGCCGAAAGCACGCTAACGCATATGCCTGTATCAATAGCAAGGTGTGAAACAAGTGCTTCTTGTGTGCAGGTGCCATCAAAAACAACACGCACGATATTTTCGTCGGCATTAAATATTTGTGATTTTTCGCTAAGTGCTTCACTTTGTGGGCTAATTAATAGTTTAGCCGCTTTTGTTTGCGGTTTTGTAAAAATTTGTGTAACGCTACCTTCTTCAACAACAACACCACCATCTAAAATTGCAACACTGTTACAAACTTCCTCAACAACACTCATTTGGTGGGTAATTACAATTACAGTTATACCAAGTTTATGATTAATTTCTTTAATCAATGCTAAAATTGCATGTGTTGTGCTAGGGTCAAGTGCACTAGTCGCCTCATCGCAAAGCAAAACTTTAGGGTTTGTTGCAAGTGCTCTTGCTATTGCAACACGTTGTTTTTGTCCGCCAGAAAGTTGCACAGGGTATGAGTTTGCTTTATCTGGCAAGCCAACAAGTTTTAAAAGCTCCATAGCTTTTGCTTCGGCTTCTTGTTTTTTCATGCCAGCGAGTTCAAGCGGAAAACAAACGTTTTTTAAACAAGTGCGTTGCATCAGCAAATTAAATTGCTGAAAAATCATGGTTATATCACGCCTTGCCTCACGCAATGCCTTTGCAGATAATGTTTCAAGCGCAACACCGTTAACTATAACTGAGCCATCGCTTGGGCGTTCTAGCATGTTTATGCAACGCACTAAGGTGGATTTACCAGCGCCAGAAAGCCCAATTATGCCGTAAATTTCACCATCGTTTATTTGCAAGTTTATATTTTTAAGTGCTGTAAATTCGCCATCTTTTGTGGCAAAGCTCTTGGTAAGGTTTTTTATTTCTATCACAAAACCGCTCCTTTAAATAATGATTATGCGCCAGTTATTGGGTCTAGGCTAGTTTGTTTACCGCCATAAATGCCCATTGGTTCAACGTGTATGCCAGCAACGGAAGATAGTTCTGTGCCGTTTTCTGCGTTAAAATCTTCAAGGTATGGCAAATGTTGGAAAAAGTTGCAATCGACAGAGCCATCATCAACTACTTTATTTGGTATGATGTAATCTGTAAATTCTTGTATTTCAAGGGTGATGCCTTTTGCTGCTAGTATTTCAGCTGCAACTTCTAAAATTTCGCTGTGTGGTGCAGGGGAGGCAGCACAAGTAACTTTTTCGCCTTCGAGTGCTGTGTAATCAAGGTCAGCGTCAAAGCCATCTGTTAAATTTTCCACTGTTGGCACAACAGCACCGCCGTATGTTTCTATAATAAAATCATATACTTTTTGGCTGCTTAGTGCAGCTGCAAGTGCTTTTATTTTACCAACTTCTTCGTTGCCTGTTTTGCAAACTAAAATGTTAACATAAGGTGAGGAAGCATCTTCCATGCCAAGGGCATCCTCAATTGGGTTTAAACCTGCACTTATTGCATAGTTTGAGTTTATAACAGCGTAATCTTCATCTTGCAAAATGTTTGGTATTTGTGCAGCTTCAATTTCATCAATTGTAATATTAAGTGGGTTTTCAGCTATATCGTTTTTAGTTGCAGTAATATCAATACCCTCTGCAAGTGTAAAAAAGCCAAATTTTTCTAGCAAGATAAGCGCACGTGCCTCGTTAGTTGTATCGTTTGGCACAGCTACTTTAAAGCTTACATTTTCGTTAGCTACATCGCCGCCGCTTTGTGCTTCGCTAGCACCACAAGCTGAAAGTGAGAATAATGCCGCGCTAGCAGCAGTTGCTTTTAAAAAATTTCTTCTGTTGATTTTCATAATAAATACTCCTTTTTGTAGGTAGCCACCGTGTTAAATGTGTTTTGATGGCCGTGTTATGGTTAGCACAGCTAAGTTAATAGCTGCATGTATGAGATAATAATGAAAAAAGCCTCTGCCCTATATTTGCATATGCAAACAAGGACAAAAGCTTAGAAAACTTTCGTGGTACCACCTTGGTTCACTTTTCCATTACGAAAAAGCCTCAATAACTGCGCCACATAAAATTAGTGGTTACAGTAGTTCGCTGTAACGGGCGACCCCCGTCGCAACCTAAGGGTAAAACCCCTCGCCTGCGCAACTCCAAGACCATGTTCAGTTTCCTACGTTCTGCCCCTTTTCAGCAAACAGGGCTCTCTGTGAGAACTGTTTGAAACCTACTCTTCTTTTCATCGTATTTTTCATTATTGATATTATATTACAAAAAAACAAGCGTTTTGTCAATAGCTATTTTTTATTTTTATTTTGTTGCAATAATTACATAGTTTGAAACGTATGATATATGTCTACAATTTTAATAGACATTACAGCACGAAAAAAATGTTTTAATAACATTAAAAACAAAGGAGATTTTTATGAAACGTATTATTGCAATTGCATTAACTTTAACTTTAGCTTTTGGCCTTGCAGCGTGTGGTAGCACAGCTTCTTCAGAGGTAACAAGCTCAGAAACAACAAGCTCAGAGGCAACAAGTTCTGAAACAACAAGTTCTGAAACAACAAGCTCAGAAACAACAAGTTCAGAAGCAGAGTCTGAAAACTCATCAGAAGCTGAAAGCGAAGCTACGGCAGAGGGTAATGCTTACGCACAAATCATCGCAACTTCACGCGATGCAGAGCTTAACCAATACCTAATGATAGCATCTCCAAATGCTGATGCAACAGGTTTTACAGCTATAGAGGGCAACAGTGGCGATTTTTCTAGCGAAACAGAACTAAGCGATAACATCAACAACATGACATTCCCACTGCTTGGTTTTGCTATGGAAGATGCAACAGATATGGCGTTTAGCATTTCTAACATGATGACACAAGCTTACGGTATTGCTATTGTAATGCCAGCTGAGGGCAAAACAGATGCAGTTGTTGCTGGTTTAGAGGCTTTCGTTGAAAACCAAAAAAATTCTATGAACAACTACCTAATGGACCAATATGAAATCGCAAGCGCAGCAACAGTAACAGTTGCCCCAACAGGCGAAGTTATACTAGTTTGCTCTGAAAACGGCGAAGAAATACTTGCAAACATTGAAGCAGCTTTAGCTGAATAATTAATTTTTGTAGTAAAATAAAAAATTAAATGTGATGGAGAAATTAGTTGAATTTCTCCATCACATTTTTTATTATTAAATAATTTGTATTAGCTTTAGTTTTAGTGTATAATAAAATGCGAGTGATTAAACCAAATGCACATCAAAAAATAACGACATACGAAGGGTAAAGCATGAAAACAAGTGTAGTAATACCAAATTTAAACGGCAAAGGCTGGTTAAAGGATTCCATAGACTCTATTTTAAAACAAACGGAAAAAGATTTTGAGCTTATTATTATTGATAACGGCTCAACCGACGAAAGCCTTGAAATAGCACGCAGTTATTGCCATTTGCCAAATTATATTTTGATAGAAAATAGCGAAAACACAGGCTTTTCGCACGCAGTAAACCAAGGCATAGTGCGTGCAAAAGGCGAGTTTGTTGTGCTTTTTAATAACGATGCATTTGCCGAACCAGATTTTTTAAGTGAGCTTATAAAAACAGCGCAAAAAAATCCAAAAACATTTGCAGTGCAAAGTTTAATGATACGCCACTTTGAGCGTGAGCTTGCCGATGATGCAGGCGATTATGTAAACCTATTAGCATTTGCGTGCAAAGAGGGCGATGGTAGATATGTAAGCCGTTATACTAAGGAAAAACGCATTTTTTCTGCTTGTGGTGGTGCGTCGCTTTATCGCAAAAGCATATTAGATGAAATAGGGCTTTTTGATGAAACATTTTTTGCCTATTTTGAGGATGTCGATATATCTTGGCGTGCAAATAATGCGGGGTATCAGTGCATTTTGTGCCCAACTGCAAAGTGCTACCATATTTGTGGTGCAACAACAGGCGCAGTGCGTTATAACGGCTTTAAAAGTATACAAAGTGGTAGAAACAGCTTATTAATGCCATATAAAAACCAACCTTTATTAATGCTTATATTAAACTTTATTCCACAAGCTTTGGGTTATGCGTTAAAAACTTTTGCGTTTTGGCGCAAAGGCTATGGCAAAGAGTGGAAGCAAGGCATGCACGAGGGGTTAAAAGCAATTAAAACCATTAAAAAAAGACCTTTCCGCTGGAAAGACCTTGGCAATTATTGCTTAATGCAACTTTGGCTAACATATAATATGTTTCCTTATTTGTGGTATCGCTTAGTTATAGTGCGCTTTAAGTTAAAATAATAAAAGTAGCAACTCAAGTGCAAAGTTAGGAGTTTTTATGTATAAAATTAGTAGTGATAATTTAGATGTTTGGGCAATAGCAAAAAGTGGCCAGTGTTTTAGAATGAACGAAGTTTCAACAGGTGTTTTTTCACTAATTGCAATGGGCAAAGTGCTAAAGATACAAGTGCCAAATAAAGATGAATGTTTGCTTGATTGCTCCGAACAAGAATTTTTTGATATTTGGGAAAACTACTTTGATTTAAAAACAGATTACAAACAATTTATAAAAAGTACAGCTGATGACGAATATTTAAAAGAGGCGAGTGTTTACGGTAGCGGTGTGCGCATTTTAAACCAAGATCCTTGGGAGATGATAATTTCGTTTATAATTTCTCAGCGCAAAAGCATACCTGCAATTAAAACTTCTATTGAAAAACTATGTGCAATGCTAGGCGAAGATTTAGGCGATGGCTATTATAGTTTCCCCACTGTAAGCGCAATTGCACAGGCATCTATTGAAGATTTGCTAACAACATCTGTTGGGTATAGGGCAAAATATTTAAAAGAAACAGCACTAGTAATACAAAGTGGGCGTTTTGATATAAAAATGTTAAGCGCTTTGGATGATGATGCTTTGCTTGAAAAACTGCTTGAACTTTCTGGCGTTGGCAAAAAAGTTGCAAGCTGTGTTATGCTTTTTGGTTTTCATAGGCTTGGGGCTTTCCCTGAAGATGTTTGGATAAACAAAATTGTTGCAAATAGATATTCAGGTAACTTTCCGAGAGAAAAATATAGAGGCTACGAGGGTGTTATACAGCAATATATGTTTTTTTATGAGCGCTATTTAGAGGGCAAAAACTAAAAAACAAATATTAAAAACAAAAAATCTTATTGCATATGCAATAGGATTTTTTGTTTTTAATTTGATATGATAAAATAAACGTGTATAAAAACGAGCACAAAAAAACCGTTCTCACATTTGTGAAAACGGTTTTAAACCAACAATATGTCGGAAGAGCAGGTAATGGGAGTCGAACCCACCTCACCAGCTTGGAAGGCTGGAGTACTAGCCGATGTACGATACCTGCAAAATAAAGTGCTTTAATATTATAGCACGAAATTTTATGTTTTGCAAGAGTTTAGATATATATTTTGTGTGTTTTTGTTGTGGTAGGTTTTTAAAGTAAAGTTGATATTATAAACTATGGTGGTGTTTGATTTTTTGTTTGTGTGTGTACCCAATCGCCACCTAGTTGGTAAATAACGCTCATAGCTGGTATGGCGATTAAAAGCCCAGCTATGCCAAAAAGTCCGTTGCCTAAAATTACAGCAACAATAACCCAAAGCGGTGGTAAATTAACGCGTGAGCCAACTATGCGTGGGTAAATGCAGTGGTTTTCAAGTTGTTGTATGGCGAAAAATATTAATAAAAACCACAAAGCCTTTGTTATCGAAACAGAGGCAATTAAAATAAAACCTATGCTAAAACCAATTATAGAGCCAAAAATAGGCACAAGTGCAGTAACCCCCAAAACCACCGAAACAGGCAAGGCGTAAGGCATACCAGTAAAAAATAAAACAACAATAAAAAGGCCAGCCAAAATAGTTGCCTCTAAAAATTGCCCAGCAATAAAAGCACTAAAAACCGCACTAGCACGTTTACTTAATGTTATCACATGTGCTGCTTTTTTTGTGCCTAAAGTAGCGTGTAAAATAAGGGTGGCTTTATGTGCAAGGTTTTCCTTGCTGGCTAAAAAATATATGGATAAAATAAACGCCATAAAAAATTTATATAAACCTTCGGCAGTTTGTGCAGCGGCACTAGCACCATATTGCATTGCGCTAGAAAGGATGCTTTGTCCGTTTTTTTCGGCGTTTTCAAATGCAAAATAAAAAATACTTTCATCTGGTAAAAAATCACCCATTAAAATAATTATGTTTTCGTTAATATCCTGTATAAACGTAGGTAAAACTTGGCTTAAATTCATAAGTGCAACAACTAATTGCGGTATTAAAAGCCATAATCCTAAAAATAAAGCAGCTATTATACCAAGCAACACTAAAGCAAGGCTTGCAGCACGCCTTGAGCGTTTTGGCAAGCCTTGCAATTGTTTTTCAGCGGCACAAAGCGGAATATTCCACAAAAGTGCAAGCAAAACACCCCATGCTAAAGGTGTAAATGTATTAGCGAAAGTTTCAAACATAAAAAAGCCCCTCCACAAATAGTGTATGTGGAAAAAGGCTTTTTTATACTGCTGTATAAATTTTACCAGTAGCAGTTCCAATCAGGGTTATTTAAGCGCAACAAGGCTTCCATATAATAATAATCGCCCCAAATACAACACTCATCGTGTCCGCCACGCCCAAAGGAATACACTGCATGTTGTAGCAAGCCATTTGAGTTTAAATCTCTTGTGGTATATGTTTTATCTAGGTTGTACATCATTGCGTTTGCTGCGTTTTGATATATTTCTTTGTGTTTATCATCTGCTGGTAAGTGCTTTGCAATTTCCAGCAAACCACAAACCACAATAGGTGCTGTGGAGCTATCACGTTGGTCGGCATTATCGGTAAAAATTAAATCCCAGTTGCAGATGGTATCCTCTGGTAAGCGGTTTAAAAAATAGTTTGCTACACGTTTTGCCATTTCAAGGTATTCAGGTTCTAGCACGTAATTGTAAGCCGCCACTAAACCATAAATAGCCCAAGAATGTCCACGTGCCCAGCACGAATTATCGCTGTAACCTTGGCCTGTCCAGCCACGTATTGCCTCGCCAGAAATTTCATCAATTTTATAACACTGGTATGTTGAGGCATCATCACGTATCATGCATTCAGCCATGCGATGTATGTGGTTTAACGCTTTTGTAAAGTAGCTTCTATCGCCAGTTTCTTTTGCTGCCCAAAATAAAAGCGGAATATTCATAGTGCAATCTATAATAAATTCGCCTTGTGGGTTTCTATCCCTAACTTGTATAATGCGCGCGCCTTCGCTGTAACGTCTAGCTAATACATCGGCAGCTTTTAGCGCTAAATCTCTAGCTTTTTTAGAGCCTGTTATTTTATATTGTGCAACAGCGGAGGGCACGTATAAAAAACCTATATCATGGTGGTTAAGTTGTTTATAATCCTCCATGCGTTTGTTCCAATCATCGTATTGTGCCTCGGCAACTGCACGATAAAGCTCGTTGCCTGTTAGCTCATATGCTGTCCAAAGTTCGCCTGTCCAAAAACCATCTGTCCAGTTCGAGCCCATAAAATCACTTGGTTCACTAAGTTGTAAATAGTTTAAATCTTTACTGCACGCAGTGGGGAAGTTATGCACAAAGTTAGGCATAACTTCCATGATTTTATCAGTTGCAAATTTAGTAGCACCTTGTAAATAATCTGTATTTACAATAAAACGTTCTGGGTTTTTAACTTCCTCTAAAATAACACGAGAAATATCAAGCATGGCGATAACCTTTCTACAAAAAAATGAGCGCCCTCACTTTAAGAGGTAAACCTCAAAACAAGAAACGCTCAAAATATAATGTTATAAAATTAATATAAAACAGTAGTTGTTTTATTAAAATGCGGGGTATATGTTAAGTAAAGTTATTCAATCAAACCATTTAAAAGTGTTAAGCATTTACGGCTGTGTAGTTTGCGTATAGCTTTTGCTTCAATCTGGCGTACACGTTCACGCGTAACACCAAAATCACGGCCAACTTCCTCAAGGGTACGTGGGCGACCATCATCAAGGCCAAAACGTAAACGAATAACTTTTTCCTCACGTGGGGTAAGTGTTTGTAAAGCGAGGTTAATTTGCTGTGCAACCATAGCTCTATCTGCAGCTCTGCCTGGTGCTTCGGCTGTTTCGTCAGCAACGAAATCACCAAGGGATGAGTCTTCTTCCTCGCCAACTGGGCTTTCAAGGCTAGCTGGTTCTTGTGCCATGCGTTGTATTTCACGCACACGCTCAATGCTCATGCCCATTGCTTTTGAAAGCTCTTCTGGGGAAGGTTCATGGCCGTTTTGGTAAACAAGCACATTTATGGTTTGGCGCATACGGTTAATAGTTTCAACCATGTGCACAGGTATACGTATTGTACGTGCTTGGTCAGCTATTGAACGTGTAATTGCTTGGCGTATCCACCATGTAGCATAAGTAGAAAACCTAAAGCCTCTGTCACAGTCAAATTTTTCAGCTGCTTTTATAAGGCCTATGTTACCCTCTTGTATTAAATCCAAAAATGCTAAGTTGTGACCAACGTGTTTTTTAGCTATTGAAACAACAAGGCGCAAGTTTGCAGCAGTTAAATCGCTACGTGCAGCAAGGCCGTCTTTACGCACACGTAAAAGTTCTTTACGAGCTTCTTCTCCTAGTGGGGCTTCTTCAACAATTTCACGTGCAACTTCTGCGTTTTTATCATCTATTGCCTCTTCGCTAGTTTCAAAATTATCTAAGTTAAAATCTTCATCTTGTGTGTCAGTATCAGCTTTTGCTAAGGTATCGCCGTTAGGTGCATTTACTAAAGCGGCTTGTGCTAGCTGTTCAGCTGCTGGGTCCCCTTTAATATGTGCAAGTGTTGGGTTTTCGTCTTCAAAAGAAAAACGAGCTTTGTTGCGTTTGATATACTCAGGGCTGTCGTAGCGTTGGCGGTCAGCAAAAAGTATACGCGCAGCCTCTGCACCTAAATGTATGCGACGAGAAAGTGTAATTTCTTGTTCAGCGCTAAGTAAAGGTATTTGACCTATTTGTTTTAAGTAGTTTTTAACAGGGTCGTCCAATAGTTCATCAAGAGCGGCTTTTTTATCAGCGGCGCTATCTTCACGCACTTCAACTTCATCTTCATCATCATCGGAATCAATATCAATTTCTGATGAATCTATAACAATTGAACGCATGCCGGCAAGGCTAGGCAATGCAGCTTTAAGTGAGCTTCTTTCAGAATAATCGCTTTTCATGCCTTTTGCAATTCCTGTAAGCTCTTCTGTAACAATTGCGTCTTTTTCTGCATCGCTTTGTGATACTTCTAAC
>CAYJJL010000064.1:0-9665 GCA_964370455.1 uncultured Faecalibacterium sp. | reverse complement strand
AAGGTCTCCTTTATGCGTTGGGTGTGCTTGTTGTTTGGTTGCGCTTTGTTAAAAATGCAAAAATAATGCCTAGGTATTATTTTTATAACGTTTTTCTTCACTTTGCTATAAAAAATGTTTAAAAATCTATAGTTTCAGGTACACACACTTTGTGTGCGCTATTTTCAACGTTTTGCAGTGTAACTTTTATGCCGTATAATTGCTCAATCAACGTTTCAGTAATGGTAGTTGATGGTTTGCCTTGCGCTATAATTTTGCCATTTTTTATAGCTATCATTTCATCAAAATATAACAAAACTTGGTCAGGGCTGTGTATAGCTTGCAAAATAGTGTATCCGTCACTTGCTAATTTTTTTACCTGCAACATTATCTTAATTTGATTAGCGTAATCTAGGTTGGATATTGGCTCATCCATGATGATAATTTTGGCGTTTTGTGCTAGTGCACGCGCAATTAAAACTAGTTGTCGCTCACCACCTGAAAGTTTAGTGTAATTTCTATCACAAAGGTGCTCTATACCAATTTTTTTCATGCATTCTTTTGCGTTTTCTATATCTTTTTTGAGTGGAGCACCAAATTGATTTAAATTTGATGCAGTGCCCATTAAAACCATATCAATTACAGAGTAATTAAACGCAGTATAGCTATTTTGTGGTATGTAGGCTATTTTTTTAGCTAGTGCTTTATTTGTGAGTTTGTTTATATTTTGCTCATCAATAAATACATTGCCAGTGTAGTTTTTATTTAAGCCTAATATGCATTTAAAAAGTGTGCTTTTGCCAGCACCATTTGCACCCATTACAGCGCAAAAACTGCCTTTTTTAATTTTAAAACTTAGGTCAGAAAGTACATTTTGTTCGCCATAATTAAAACATAAATTTTGCAATTTTATACTCATGTTAAACACCCTTTTTAGTTATAAGATAAATGAAAAACGGTGTGCCAACAACCGCTGTTAAAATGCTTATTGGCAACTCAGTAGTAAAAAGCGTGCGTGCAAGGTTATCTACAAGCAGCATAAAAAAACCGCCACTTATCATTGTTATAGGTAGCAGTTTGCGGTAATCGTTACCTGCTATTTTTCTGCATATGTTTGGTACGATTAAACCTACCCAGCTTATAATGCCACAAGCAGCGACACAAGCGGCGGTGATTAGTGTAGCACAAAAAATAATAATTATGCGTATTGTTTTTACGTTTACACCTAAACTATTTGCTTCGTCGTCATTTAGAGTTAAAATATTCATTTTCCAACTTAGCAAAAACATGGGGATAACACCTATTAAAAGCGGCACTGCGATAAAACGCACGCTGTTTAAATCACTGGCAGAAAAACCACCCATTAGCCAATAAGTTATCTCAGGTAGTTCGTTGTTGGGGTCGGCGATTAGTTTTAAAAAACTCATTCCGGCGGAAAAAAAGTTGCTTATAATTATGCCAGCAAGTATTATGCCAACAACCTTTTTAGCTCTAGTAAATTTGCTTATAAACATAGCTGTGCTAACGGCAACTAAACCAAATATAAAGGCTAAAATCATTGTGCCACTACTGCTAAACCCTATTATTATCGCTAATATTGCACCAAAAGCCGCACCGCCACTAGCACCTAAAATATCAGGTGATGCCATAGGGTTTTGTAACACACCTTGGTAACACGCACCAGCAAGTGAAATACCAGCGCCAACCATTACCGAAGCGATTATGCGTGGTAGACGTATATTAAAAATTACTGTTTCAAAGTTTGCATCAAAGCTGTGTGGTAGGTCAAATGTTTTTGCAAACAACACAGCTAAAAGTTCTTGCGGTGTTATAGGGTAGCGGCCAATAGCAAACGATAATATTATTAAACAAAGCAAAACAACAGCGCTGATTAACAACGCTATTCTATATGTAATTTTGTTGTTTTTCATGTTTGATACCTCGTTTGATTTTGCCAGCGGTCTTATTGCTAGTTATATCCATATTGAGTAGGGTAGAGCACTTGAATTTTTTATGGTGTTTATAAAATCATCATATTGCTGTGTGGTGTTTATGTTGTAGCAAGGGTGCTCTAACATGTTTTTTATTTCTAAAAAACATGTGTTATCATTTAAAATTGACATAATTTTATAGTTTTTGTTTTTGATATTTTGTTCTATTGTATTTAAATGTGTTTTGCTGTAAATGCCAAGTAGAGGGTTGATTTTACCGTTTGTTTTTGTTATAACTGTTTGTTTTTTGCTTTTGTGTTCAGCAAAAAGTGCATGTATTATAGTTTCATTTATTAACGGGAAATCACATGAAGTTATAAAAACATTTTCAGTTTTTGTGCTATTTAAAGCTGTGTAAATGCCACCAATAGGCCCTATGTTTTTAATTGTATCTACAAGCTTTTTTTGCCCCTCGCTATTAAGCTGTGCCTCGCTAGCGCATGAGATGGCAATGTTATCAAAACCATTTAATGCGTATAAAATATGTTGCAAAAATGTATATTTGCCTAGCATTAAATTTGCTTTGGCAAAGCCACCCATGCGCTCAGATTTCCCACCGCACATAACAACAGCTGTTGAGTTTGACATAAGTTTTTGCATTTTTCGTTTTTTATGTATTTTTAATATTTCGCTTTCGACTTTATTGTTTAATTCAGTGCCAGTAAGTAGATTGGCTATAAGTTTTGAAATGTGCAAATATAGCTCGTTTATTTTTTGAGTATTTTCAAAATTGTATAGTTTAAACCATGCTAATAATGAAATGTAGTTGTCGATTTTTTCGCCTTTTTTATATTGCTCAAAATCTATACCATATATTTTATTAGTATCATCAATCATAAAGTTTTTATAATGAAAATCAGTTAGTTTTATATAGTGATTATATCTACTAAAAACATGCTTATCAAAAGTATCAAGCCATAAAACTAATCGCTCAAAAATATCAATTGCATCACTAAGTGTGATTTTATTTGTGCTTAAAAGTTCTAAAATTTCATATAAGGTTATGCCATTTATTTTTTCAAAAACAATGGTGTTATTATTTGCGCTAATTATGGTAGGCGCAAGATTAATTTTGCTTAAAAAATTAATCATTTCAACTTCCATATCTAGTGCTATTATAGTTTTATAACTTTTAATAAAATTACTTTTTGCGCTATGTGTTTCAGTGTTAATCATGGCTCTCCCAAATAAAAAATTGCATTTTAAAAATGCAATAAAAACAATGAATGAATTATGTGTTTTATGTTTTTTTCACTGTTAAAATTATAACAAAATTACGCTTAAAAGTCAATTTAATAGCGCTGTTATAAAAAGGTTTTTTCATAGACAATAACCTGTAAATATGGTATACTTACAATAGTGTTTTTACAAAAGTTTAAACAGATTTTTTTAGCATAAAAACTACAAAAAAAGCAACGTTTTTATGTGTGGTTTTTCAAAAAAATACGGAGGGGTAAATGAACAGGTTAGGGTTTCATTTCGATATAAATAAATGTGTTGGTTGCAAAGCATGTCAGATGGCATGTAAGGATAAAAACCAAGTGGAAATTGGCTCGTTTTTTCGCCGAGTGGATACCATCTCAGATGGCGGAAAATACATACATGTTTCGCTTGCGTGCAACCACTGTAAAGATGCAGCATGTGTAAAAAACTGCCCAACTAATGCAATGCATTTTGCAAAAGATGGTACAGTGCAACACACAGCTGGTAAATGTATAGGTTGCGGGCGATGTACCTTTAATTGCCCTTATGGTGCTGTTACTTTAAGTAAGCAAAAAGGCATTGCAGTAAAATGTGGTTCATGTGCAGATTTACGTGCAAAAGGCGAAGCACCTGCATGTGTAAAAGCGTGCATTACGCATAGCCTAGAGTTTAAACCTATTGAAGTGGTGGATGTTAAAGACTTGCCTGCGTTTATGGCAAGCAAAAATTTGACAAATCCATCTTTAAATATAAAGGCAAGCTCTAATAAACATGTTAAGCCGTACGGTGATAATTTTTAGTAGTTGCCTTAAGAGAAAGCAGGTTGATTAAATGAATACAAATGTGATTATAATCGGTGGTGGCATTGCTGGGCTTAACTGTGCAGAAAATATACGTAAATTAAATAAAAACGCAAGCATAACCATAGTGGGCAAAGAGCCATATTTAACATACTCACGCCCTATGATAAGCAAAGCACCTTTAGTTGGCTTTGATCTAGCACCATTTTTAGTGCACTCAGCCAACTGGTATGCAGATAACAATATTGTCTTTTTGCCAAATACGCAAGTTATTAATTTAAACACAGATAGCAAATGTGTAGAGCTTTCAACTGGTGAGGTTTTGCCATATGATAAATGTGTGCTTGCCACAGGTGCAGAAAGTTTCCGCCCACCTATGCATGGCGCTGATAAAAAAGGTGTTTTTGTTATCAGAACAATTGACGATATAGCAAATATGCGTGCACATTGCTTAAAAACCACTAGCGCTGTTGTTGTTGGTGGCGGTGTAATTGGGCTTGAAATTGCGTGGGAGTTACACAAAAGAGGTGTAAAAGTTACAGTGTTAGAGCGTGAAAGCGTTTTGATGGAAAGATTACTAGATAAATCCTCATCTATGAAATTACAAGAAATTATTGAGGCACAAGGCATAACAGTTTACACGCATGTTGAAACAGATGCGTTAGCTGGTGATGATGCTGTAAAACAAGTTGTTTTAAAAGATGGCAAAACTATACTGGCGGAGCTTGTTGTTTTGAGCTGTGGAGTTAAGGCAAACACTCAACTAGCGGTTGACGCTAATATTAAAACTGAACGTGCTATTGTAGTTGATGAAAAAATGCAAACTAGCCAAGCGGATATATACGCTTGCGGTGATTGTGCGCAGTTTAATGGTGTAAATTTGGCACTTTGGGATCAATCAGTAAAACAATCTGAGGTAGTGGCAAAAAATATTTGTGGTGAAAATGCAGTATATACTCAAATTACATCAGCGGTTATTTTAAATGGTTTTCATAGCTCGCTTTTTGCGGTTGGTGATGTTGGCAAAAAGCCAGATACAACATATACAGAGCTAGTTTTTGAAAACCGCTTGCAAAATAACACTTTTATGGTTAATCAAAAAGATGAAAATTTGCAAACTTATGAAAAATACTTTTTTGTAAATGATGTGATAGTTGGTGGAGTAATAATTGGCGATTTAAGCCCTATGTCCATTCTAGAAAACGCTATTGAAAATAAATTAAATAGCAATGATTTCAAAAATTTATTAAAATAATGTATTTGAACTAATAAAATAAATATAAAATATTCAAAATTATATTTGCATGGATAATTAAATTTATTCATAAAAGGCAAAGGATTAATATGAAAACTAATAAAAATATAATTTTAACAGCACTACTTTTAAGAGAGTTTTTTTGCTCTTTAAAAAGTTACGAACAACTGTTAAAAAGTACTAAAATAGACAATGAGCCTGTTTTAGTGAAACTTGCAAACTTTAAATATTCAGAAACTTTACAAATAGAGTATGACGGGCTTTTTTGTGGTTGTAACTATAAAATTGTAGTGCCAATGTGGGCGAGCGCTTGTAAAAACTCAGCACCGTTGCTTTTAAACGAAACTACACTTAAAGTTATAGAGTTTTACTATCAATTTGGTTTTGAACCTAAATTAATAGATGGCAACCCTGCTGATTTTATTGGCACTCAGCTTGAATTTATTGCATATTTATATGCATGTATTGCACATTGCGAAAAAACAAATACTGATAACACTAAGTATAAGCGTGCTGTATTTGATTTTTTACAGCTAGCTTTGATTGATACTGTTACAGTTATGAGCAAAGCTGTAAAAAAACATTGTTCTAACAATGAAATTTTGAATACTCTGGATGTGCTTTGTGAGTTTGTTTTTAATAGCTGTGAGCAAGGCATAGCCTTTGAAAAGTATTTTGAGCCAAGTTGTAAAATATATGATGAACTTATTAAAATTACGGAAAAAGGACAACACAGTAGCAAAACAATAGGTGAAGAAAAGCTTGTAAAAACTGGTGGCTTTAACAACTGTGGTGGTAGATGCGTTATACAGGGCAGAGTGCGTGAAGGCTGTGTGCTAGATATTTCTACCGATAATAGTGATACGTACGCACCTATACGTGCATGTGTGCGTGGGCGAGGTTATCGTTATACTTATTTTAACACTGATAGGTTGCGCTACCCAATGAAGCGTGTTGGCAAACGTGGCGAGGGTAAGTTTGTGCGCATTACTTGGGAGGAAGCAATTGACACAATTACAAAACAATGGATTAGAGTAAAAGAGCAATATGGTGTAAGTTCTCGTTTTGTTATGTATTCATGGGGTTTAAGCGACATGATGCGCCCTGATAATATGGCAAAAAGACTACTAGCGATTGATGGCGGTTATTTAGGTGCATTTAATAGTTATAGCGATGCTGCAACTGTGTATATTTCGCCATATATTTATGGGGATGCTAACTGTGGTAATGCCGCTGAGGATGTTTTAAATACTAAACTACTAATATTATGGGGACATAACCCAGCTGAAACTATTTTTGGCTCGCAAAAAAACTATTACTTAACAAAATTAAAAGAAAAAGACGTTAAAACAATAGTTATAGACCCACGCCAGAGTGAATCTGCAATTACGTATGCAGATGAATGGGTAGGTTTGCGCCCCTCTACTGATAGTGCTTTGTGTGATGCGATGGCTTATGTTATTTGGACAGAAAAACTTTATGACAAAGCATTTATGGATAAGTTTTGCTTAGGTTTTGATGGTGAGCATATGCCAAAAGGTGCTACGGCTACCGAAAGTTACGAAGCGTACTTATTTGGCAAGCAAGATGGTTTTATTAAAACACCACAATGGGCTGAAAAAATAACAGGGGTAAGTGCAAATACAATAATTAACCTAGCGAGGGAGTACGCAACAGCAAAACCTGCATGTATTATGCCTGGTTTTGGTTTACAGCGTACAGGCAATGGCGAGCAAACAACACGCAGCCTTGCTATGCTTGCATGTTTAACTGGTAATGTAGGTATAGCTGGTGGCAGTGCGGCTGCCTCAATTTGGGAAGATGCCGCAAAGATACGGCCTTTCCCCGTTTTAGAAAACCCATATAAAGGCGAAATACCTAACTTTTTATGGTCTAAAGCTATTGAAAAGGGTGTTGAGTTTACCAAAAAAACAGATAGGTTGCAAAATGTAGAAAAACTAGATAGTAACATTAAATTTATATTTAACCTTGCTGGTAATGTGTTAATTAATCAACACTCAAATATAAACGAAACAGCTAAAATTTTGCAAGATGATACAAAGTGCGAGTTTATAGTTTGCTCTGATATTTTTATGACACCTAGCGCACGTTTCGCAGATATTTTATTGCCAGCGGCATCAGGTTTTGAAAACGATAATATGACAAACCCTTGGCTAAATGGTGATTATATAATTTATAACAATAAAATGCGAGAACCATTTTTTGATTGTAAATTTGAGTGGGATTGGTTTTGTAAAATTGCTGAAAATTTAGGTTATTATAAAGAATTTACAGATGGCAAAGCAACTACCGATGAATGGATTGCAGAACTTTATGATAATATGCGTGCTAAAAAGCCGATTTTGCCAAAGCTTGCAGATATAAAGGAAAGTGGGATTTTCCGTTTTGAGGAAAAACACCCATTTGTTGCATATGAAAAAAACATAAAAGATTTTGAGAATAACCCATTTGCAACACCATCTGGTAAAATTGAGATTTTCTCGCAGGCGCTTAAAGATTTTAACGAACCTGAGTTAATACCAGCCATACCAAAATATACACCTTGTGCTGAGGGCCAAGAGGATGAATTGCGCAAAACATATCCGATGCAATTAATAGGTTGGCATACAAAAAGGCGTTGTCACTCAATACATGATAATAAAGTTATGATGGAAGAAATTAGCCCACAAGAGCTGGGGATACATGAAATTGATGCAAAAGAACGTGGCATTAAAAATGGCGATGTTGTACATGTTTTTAACGAGCGTGGCATTGTTGAAGTCAAAGCTAAAGTTACAAACCGCATAGTAAATGGTGTTTGTGCAATGGCTCAAGGTGCATGGTATACACCTAATGAAAAAGGTATTGATACACGTGGTTGCATTAATGTTTTAACCTCAACAAAAACACCATCGCCAGTGTGTAAAGGTAACCCGCAACATACAAATTTAGTTGAAGTTAAGAAAATTTAAAACAAAATTATCAACAAAACTTTAAATGTAAAAATCGGCTATGCGAGATATTTCGCATAGCCGATTTTATTTACTAAATTGGAGATTTAGCGTTTAAGTTTTATTACCACCATTTAATTTGTTCGGTTACATATTTTCTGAGCTCTATAAACTCAGGAGATGCAACGTCACGAGGCATAGGTAATTTAACATCAACAATTTCTTTAACAGTTGTTGGTTTGTTAGATAAAATCAAGATTTTATTAGCAAGGTAACAAGCTTCCTCAATATTATGAGTGATGAAAACTACTGTGCTTTTTAGTTCTTGCCATAATCTAACAACTTGGTCTTCAAGGTAAAATCTCATTTTAATATCCATTTGACCATATGGCTCATCCATTAATAGCAAGTCAGGGTTCATGATAAATGCCCTGCCTATGATAACACGTTGTACACAGCTAACGGAAAGTTGGTTTGGATACTGTTTTCTAAATTGTTGAAGACCTAGTAGCTCTATAATGTTTTCAAGTCTTTTTTGTTGTTCCTCTTTAGGCACTTTTTTAACTTTTAAACCATATAGTAGGTTTTCTTCAACATTTAACCAGGGTATTGCAGAAGGTTCTTGGAAGGCGAAAGCTAAGTTATGTTTACGAGGGTCAGCTGGTTCGCCATCAATTAAAATTTGGCCACTTGTAGGTTCAATCAATTTAGTTAGCAAATTTAAGAATGTTGTTTTGCCACAACCAGTTGGGCCAACAACAACTAGAAATTCGCCTTGTTTGATGTCAAATGAAATGTCGTTCAAAACATGAACTTCACCAAAGCTTTTTGTCAGGTTTTTGACCTGAACTTTATAATCTTCCATATGTTACCCCCATTAAAGTGCCAAATCAGTGTTATCTGATATCATTGTTCTGACTTTCAAGAATTCTTCGCTAACCATGTTACGTGGGCGTGGCAAATCAATTATATATTCTTCTTTAACCTTTGAGGGTAATTTTGTTAAAAGAACAATTCTATCTGCCAAGTAGCAAGCTTCTTCAATATTATTTGTGATAAACACAACTGTACGTTTATCTTCTTGCCAAATGCGCTCAACTTCTTGTTGCATGCTATAACGTGTTTGAGCATCAAGTTGGCCAAAAGGTTCGTCCAAAATTAAAATTTCAGGGTTGTTTGTGTATGCCCTTGCGATACCAACACGTTGTTTCATACCGCCAGAAAGTTGATGTGGAAATTTATCCTCAAAACCTTGTAGACCAACTAAGTCTATATATTTTTGAGCAACTTTGCGGCGTTCTTCTTTAGCTACGCCGTTTAGTTTTAAACCAAACTCACCATTTTGCATAACTGGTTTCCAAGGAGCAAGGCTCAATAGTTGGAAAATCATTCCCATTTTTCTGTTAGTGACTTCACCAAAAATTTGTTTTTTACCACTAAATTCTATTGTGCCTACATCTGGTTCAATAAGGTTTGCAACCATGTT
>CAYJJL010000063.1:699-9688 GCA_964370455.1 uncultured Faecalibacterium sp. | reverse complement strand
AATTAAACATATCGAGAGTTTATTATATGTACTAGTTTCCCCAAATATACTTTAACATATTAATATGTATTTGGTGTGAACATTTGGTTGATATAATAATAATAGTTATTAATATTAAGTGTATAATTGGTGAAAAATGCATGTTAAGTTAAATGAATTGTAGCAATGTGCTGTATTAATAGGGGTGAAAAAGCTATTGTTCAATTTGACGAAAAAAATGTACACAAGGTGTATATAGTTAGCTAATGCTTACTGAAAATGAAAGAAAAACCCAAAAATGGTAAAAAAATACATGGCGAAAAGCTGATAATTTTAAAATAAAATTAAGCAAAAACTAGCAATATGACGAAAATGTTGTTTTTGACATTCATACTTTTTTATTTGCTTGTTTTATCTCAAAACTGTGATATAATTTTAACAAAGATGACAAACTGTGCTTTCATAAATGAAGGGATAGTTTGCCTTTTGTTGTCTAAAAATAACCGCTAAACGAAATCTCCTTTTCAACGAAAAGGAAGGAGGAAAATGATGAATCAAGTTCCAGTCCTGCCTCCATTCAGGGGCACAAAAGAACAAGAACGTGAATTGTATCGCGTAATTGAAGAACGCAAAAACCAACGTGGTGGGCTAATGCCAGTGCTACAACAAGCGCAAGCTATTTATGGCTACTTACCAATAGAAGTTCAAACTATGGTAGCAGAAGCTCTAGGTGTTTCTTTATCTGAAGTTTATGGCGTTGCAACATTCTATTCACAGTTCTCACTCACACCAAAAGGTGAGTATCGTATTTCTGTATGTCTTGGTACAGCTTGCTATGTTAAGAGTGCAGACAAAATCATGGAAGCTCTTGAAGAAGAGCTAGGCATTAAATCGGGTGGTTGTACACCAGATGGTCGCTTTTCTATCGATGCAGCTCGTTGCATAGGTGCATGTGGCCTTGCTCCAGTTATCACAGTTAATGATGACGTATATGGTCGCCTAGAGGTAAAAGATGTCAAGGGTATCCTTGATAAATACCGCACACTTACAATGGCAGAGGGGGGTGTACAAGAATGAATGCACTAACTATGGAAGATTTAAGTCGCTTAAAAAGCGAAAAAGAGCTTTTAGTTGCTTTACGTACAGAGCACGCTCCTGTTGACCCTGATAACCTACCGGGTGGTTACAAACGCCAAGTTTTAGTTTGTGGCGGTACAGGTTGTACATCATCTGGCTGTGGCGCAGTTGTTGACCAACTACACAAAAGCCTTGCAGAAAACGAAATTGCTGATGAAGTGCTTGTTGTTACAACAGGTTGTTTCGGACTATGTAGCCTTGGCCCTATCCTTATCGTTTACCCAGAGGGTAGTTTTTACAGCAACGCTACACCAGAAGGTGTAGAAACTATCGTTAAAGGTCACCTTAAAGGTGGCGAAATTCAAAAAGAACTAATTTACGAAGAAACTCTTCTTGCTGATGGTTCTGTTCAAAGCTTGCAAGAAACACAATTTTACGCAAAACAAAATCGTGTTGCTCTACGTAACTGTGGTGTTATCGACCCTGAAGATATCACAGAAGCTTTCGGCGCAGGTGCTTACCAAGCTTTAGCTAAAGCACTTACAACAATGACACCTGATGATGTTTTAAAAACAATTGAAATTTCAGGTTTACGTGGCCGTGGCGGCGGCGGTTTCCCAACTGCTACAAAATGGCGTTTTGCTAAAAATAGCCTTTCTGACGTTAAATATGTTTGCTGTAATGCGGACGAAGGCGACCCAGGTGCTTTCATGGATCGTAGCGTGCTAGAGGGCGACCCTCATGCGCTTATTGAGGCTATGGCACTTGCTGGTTACACAATTGGTGCTAAAGTTGGTTATGTTTACATACGTGCTGAATACCCAATCGCTGTTAAACGTTTACAAATTGCTCGTGAGCAAGCACGTGAATACGGCATGCTTGGCAAAAATATCTTAGGCACAGGTTTTGATTTTGACCTTAAAATCCGCCTTGGTGCTGGTGCTTTCGTTTGTGGTGAGGAAACAGCTCTGTTAACTTCTATAGAAGGTAACCGTGGCGAACCACGCCCACGCCCACCATTCCCAGCTGTTAAAGGCTTATTTGGTAAACCAACTATCCTAAACAACGTGGAAAGCTATGCTAACATTCCTCAAATCGTACTTAACGGCGGTGAGTGGTTTGCAAGCATGGGTACAGAAAAAAGCAAAGGTACTAAAGTTTTTGCTCTTGGTGGCAAAATCAAAAACGTTGGTCTTGTTGAAATACCAATGGGTACAACCTTGCGTGAAATTGTTGAAGAAATTGGCGGCGGCATACCAAACGGCAAACGTTTTAAAGCTGCACAAACAGGCGGCCCTTCTGGCGGTTGCATACCTTCAACTTTAATTGATACACCTATCGATTACGATAACCTTATTGCTATAGGTAGTATGATGGGTTCTGGTGGTCTTATCGTTATGGACGAAGACACATGTATGGTTGACATCGCAAAATTCTTCCTAGAATTTACAGTGGAAGAAAGCTGTGGCAAATGTACACCTTGCCGTGTTGGTACACACCGCCTATTACAATTGCTTGAAAAAATCACATCAGGCAAAGGTGAACTTGAAGATCTAGATAAAATTGAAGAACTAAGCAGACACATGCAAACAGCTAGCCTTTGTGCACTTGGCCAAACAGCTGCTAACCCTGTACTATCAACATTACGTTACTTCCGTGATGAATATATCTCTCACGTTGTTGATAAAAAGTGTCCAGCTGGCGTATGCAAAGCATTGCTTTCTTACCAAGTTGTGGATAGCGCATGTAAAGGTTGTACACTATGTGCTCGTCAATGTCCTGTCGGCGCAATTTCTGGCGCTCCTAGAGAAGTACATAAAATCGACACCGCAAAGTGCATTAAATGTGGCGTGTGCTTAACAAGCTGCAAATTTAAAGCAATTGTAGTGCAATAAGGGGGCGTAATAATGGAAAATATAAATGTAAAAATTAATGGTTTACCAGTTAGCGTGCCTGCTGGTACAACTATACTTGAAGCAGCAAAAGCTGCGGATATCGAAATCCCTACTCTTTGTTGGCTAAAAGGCGTTAACTGCTTAGGCGATTGCCGTGTTTGTGTTGTTGAAGTTAAAAACCGTCGTGGTCTTGTAGCAAGTTGTGTTCAACCTGCTGAAGAAGGCATGGAAATTTCAACAAATACTCAAACAGTGCGTAGTTCTCGTAAAACAACTTTAGAGCTAATACTTTCTAGTCACCACAAAAAATGTCTTTCTTGCGTACGTAGCAGCAAATGCGAATTGCAACGCCTAGCTACTGATTATAGCGTAAACGAAGACCGCTTTGAATCTGAAGAACCACGCTACGAAATAGATGATAAATCTGCTTACGTTGTGCGTGATAACAACAAATGTATCTTGTGCCGTCGCTGTGTTTCTGCCTGTGAAAAAATCCAAGGCATTGGCGCAATTGGCTTAATCGCTCGTGGTTACAACAGCCACATAGGTTCAGCTTTTGAGCGCACACTTGATAACTCACCTTGTGTTGGCTGTGGCCAATGTATCGTAGCTTGCCCAGTTGGCGCACTTTACGAGAAAAACGATACAGATAAAGCATGGGATGCTATCAGTGACCCAAGCAAAAAAGTTGTTGTTTTCACAGCTCCATCTGTACGTGCAACTTTAGGCGAAGCTTTTGATATGCCAGTAGGCACAAACGTAGAGGGCAAAATGGTTGCTGCTATACGTCGCCTTGGCGTTGAAAAAGTATTCAACATGGATTTAACTGCTGACGTTACAATCATAGAAGAAGCAAACGAGTTCCTAGGCCGTGTACAAAACGGTGGCGTGCTACCTATGATAACAAGCTGTAGCCCAGGCTGGGTAAAATTCTGTGAGCATTTCTACCCAGAATTTATTCCTAACCTATCTAGCTGTAAATCACCACAACAAATGTTTGGCGCTATACTTAAAAATTACTACTGCCAAAAAACAGGCATAGATCCAAAAGATTTATACGTAATTAGCGTTATCCCATGTACAGCTAAAAAGTTTGAAGTAGGCCGTGAAGAACAAAAAGAAGCTGGCTTACAATATGTTGACATCGCTCTTACAACTCGTGAACTTGGCCGCATGATTAAAAGTGCAGGTATCAAATTTACCGAGCTAAAAGACGAAGAGTTTGACAGCCCAATGGGCACAGGCTCAGGCGCTGGTAATATCTTTGGTGCAACTGGTGGTGTTATGGAAGCTGCTCTACGTACAGCTGCTCGCACACTAGATGGCGACTTCTCAAAACTTGATTTTAAAGAAGTTCGTGGCACAAAAGGCATTAAAGAAGCAGCTTACAACGTTGCTGGTATTGAAGTTAAAGTTGCAGCTGTTAGCGGCCTTGCTAATGCTCGCAAATTGCTTGATGATATCAAAGCTGGCAAAAAACAATACCACTTCATCGAAATCATGGCTTGCCCAGGTGGCTGTGTAAACGGTGGCGGTCAACCAATCTTGAACGATAGCGTTCGCAACTACACTGACCTAAAAACATTGCGTGCAAAAGCTCTTTACGACGCTGATAAGAAAAACCCATTGCGTCTATCACACGAAAACCCAGATGTTAAAGTTATTTATGATGAATTCTTTGGCGCACCTGGTTCTTCTCGTGCACACCACTTACTACATACACATTATGTGGAAAGATATAAATTCTAATTTTTAAAATTAAATTTTTATACCCTTGCAAAATGATTTTGTTTTGCAAGGGTATTTTGTTTTTTTTATATTGATACTATGTTAAATGTAAAAAATATTGTATATTGAGTTTTTGAGCAAAAAATGTGTGGATTTACAAATCTGCGCATTTTTTGCGTTTTTAAATTATAGATTTTTATGCCTATTCGTGATATACTGTTAAAGTATAATAATTTGATACTAGAGGGGTGTAAAATTTGTCAATAATAATTGTTGCACTTGCACTTTTGGGATATATGCTGTTTTTATCAGAAAAAACACAATTACCAAAACCAGTTTTACCATTTGTGGTATTAACAGCAAGCCCAGTTTGGCTTTTGCCTTTTGGCATGGCGAACTTGCTTTTTGTTGGTGCTGTGCTTTGGTGCATACTTGGTGTAGTGGCATTAGCATTTATATTTATGCAAAAAAAGTATAAAGATGCACTGGCAAATTTGTATCATCCAGCACTATTGTTATTTGCATTTGCAAGTTTAAGTATATGGGGTATTTTTGCAACTACACAGCCTATGTTTAACCAGTGGGACGAATTTACGTTTTGGGGTGCAGCTATACAGCGCACAGTAACGCAAGATGTTTTACACCCAGTTTCGACAGGTTACCTTGCGGCAAGGAGCTATCCGCCTTCGCTAATGCTCATTAGCTATTTGTTTCAGGGGATATCGCTAAATTTTGACGAATGGCAAGCGTACAGCGCGTATGCAATATTAATGTTTTCAGCTTATTGTGCCATTTGTGCAGTGTTTGAAAAAAATGCACCTTGGTATAAAAGCGCCATAGTTTTTTGCACAGGGCTTGTGTTACCATACTTTTTTACAACTATTGATTACGCACAAACTGCATATTTAACTGTTATGAGCGATACCATGCTTGGCGTTATTTTTGGTGGTGCGCTTTGTTTATACTTTACAGCGGGACACAAAAAAAGCGGTTTAATTGCACTTAGCATTAGCCTAACTTTTTTAACGCTTATAAAAGAAATTGGCCTTGCATACGCCGCAATTGTTGTGGGTGTTGCATTTGTCGATATGGTTTTTGTGCGCCCTAAATTTAATATAAAAAATATAGGCGCAAAAATAGCAATTGCAATAGCACTAATAACACCTACACTTATAGGTTACCTAGGGTGGGTGCAATATATAAAAGTTGTCACAGGCACAGATAAATCCGTAGTAGGTAACGATACAACAGGAACAGTTGTTGGATATGGCTTTTTAATAACCGATGGCATTTTGCAATTTTTAGGCATGGGTAGCGCAAATAATACCGAAAAATTTCAACTTGTAAGCAATAGTATGAATGCGGCATTTTTACATTTGCCAGTTAGCGTTATAGGCTCTGGTTTTTGGATAATTGCATTTTTTGCATTATTATTTATGGGCACATTTTATATTGCACAAAAAGGTGAAATGCGCCGCAGATTAATTTGGTTTGCAATAACCTCAACAGGTGCATTTGTTGCATTTATGCTTTTTCATTTATTATTATATGTATATAATTTTTCTGACATGGAAGCACTCGCACTTAAGGATTATCAGCGTTATATTGGGCCGTTTTACCTCGGTTGGTTTATGGCGATTTTTTGTGTATTACTTGCGATGTATAAAGGCATAAAACGCCCACATATGGCGGAATATTTTGCACTATTGACAGCACTTGTAGTTTCGGTTATAGGTGTTAGTTTTGGTTTGCCAATACAAGGTTTTTGGAATGCTTCTCACGAACAATATACAGCACGCTTGCAAGTTGCAGAACGTGCAGAGCAGATTAATCAATTTTTGACACCTAACGATAAAGTGCTTTTACTCAGCCAAGAGGACGATGGCACACGTTGGTATTATTATGGTTATGAGCTAGAAGCAGAGCTTGCATTGGGCTATGGTGGCGAAAATTGGGCGGATGAAGATTCAGCACATTGGTTAACTACTTTTTCAAGCATAGTTGCGCCAGACGCTGAAAACATACAATATTTATACCCAGCAAAGGCAAGTTTAGAGGATTACACAGCCTTTTTAAATGAAACAAAATATACGCATTTAATACTAGATATTAGTGATAGCTATATAGCTGAAGAATTTGCACCGCTTTTTGATGGTGAAGTTTATGATAGCATACTAGATGGTGCGGCTTTATATAAAATAAATTATCTTGAAAATGGCAAAGTTCAGTTTGAGCTAATAGTGGAGGTGGCATGATGAAGCTAAAAAACAGCTTATTTGTAGCTTATATGCTTGCACTTTTAGTTTGGATTTCACAAGGTGTTTTTCATGTTGCAGAGCAAGCCTATTATAGCGCAACTGGTTTAGCAAGTGAGCAAGTAATATACCTAGGTGATTTTGCGCAAAGTAGTTTAGTTGAATATACAAAGGATGATAAACCAACTGGTTATTGGCTTGCCTCTAGCGATGCAGATCCATATATTGCATGGTATGGGTCAGCATATGTAAATTTTATAGCAGTTGATATAAAACACCATAAGCCAGCAGGTAGCATAGAGCTATATTATAGCGAAAAAAACACGGGTGAGTTTACGCCTGAAAACGTAGTTTACCCAACCCGTGTAGATGATACTTTATATTTTGATGTAGGCGGTAAATTAATAACAGCCTTGCGATTAGATACGGATAGTGTTGGTGGTGTGTTAACGCAGTTTAATGGCATGACACTGAACACGCCTATGCCTTGGTATATTGCATTTATACCCTCAGCAGAGCAAATGATAGTTTTGCTTTTGTTGCCTTTAGTGCTAACAGCGGTTTTAGAGCAAATTGTAAAACTGATAGAAGATACAAGCAAAAATGATTAAACCTCAGCGTTATCAAAAATTTTAACACATAAGTTCATTAATAATAGGCCTAACAATATGCTTGCAGGGTAAAGGCTAAAATGTGTTATAGCAATTGAACACAAACCTAAACCTATGCCGTAAAAACATTGCCCCTTGTGTGTTTTAGGGCTTGTGGCTGGGTCGCTAGCCATGAAAACAGCCATAAATAATAGCGAGCCAGAGCAAAGCTCAAATAAAATGTTATTTAAATTAAAACCGATAATCCAGTAGTAAAAAAATACAGTGCCTAGCGTTGCTAGTGTTATGCGTGCTTGCATAGTTTTAGTTAAAAGCAAGTATGCAAAACCTGCCAAAATTGCAAAGGTTGAAACAGTGCCAATAGCACCCTCGCGCAAACCTAAAAGTAAATCAAACCAACTTTGAAAATCACTTTGTGTCATAGGCGCATAATTGCCATATATAAGTGAGGCATCAAAAACAGTTGGTGGCACCCAGTTAGTCAACCCATTGGGAAAGAGTATCAGCAGTGCAGAGTATGCAAACGCAACAGGATTTATTTTGTTTTTGCCTATGCCACCACACAACATTTTTGAAACTACTATGGCAAAAAAAGCGCCTATAATTGTATACCATAACGGCAAAGCGGCTGAAAAATTAAGCCCTAGTAATGCGCCAGTAACAATTGCAGAACCATCCGAAAGGGTGGTTTTTTTATGTGTGAGTTTGCAAAATAAATATTCAAAAATAACGCAAGAAAGCATTGAAACGCTGACTAATAAAATGGCATCAAGCCCAAAAAGCACAAACGCACAAATTACGCAAGGCAACAAAGCGGTAAGCATGTTGTACATATGCTTTATAGTCGGTTTTTCTACAAATTCGTTATCATCTGTTTTATAGCAGTTTGGCAGTGGTTTTTCCCAAAAAGATAATTTTGGCGGTACACAGGCTTCCTCACTAAAAAAGCTAAGGCGATTAATATGTTGCGTAACAGGGCTGTTCCAATCTGTAATTTCGTTTTCAAAAGCGTTTTTGCCTTGTACTATACGGTGCAAAGGTGTTTTGCTACCTATATCAGCACTATTAATAATATGTTTTATACTAGTGCCTATTGGTGCAATGTAGCTAATTGGTTTGCTTGCGATATCGCCCAAAACAGTAATGCGCTGTGTGGTTGGTGGGGTATTGCTCATTAAAAAATGTCCAACTTTGCAGGCGTTTGTTATATCTAAGGCTAAAACACCTACATCGGCGGGGTTTTGCGCGCGTTTTAAAGTGCGTCCAAATAATTTTTTTAGTAGCATCTTTACGCTTGCATTGGCAAGTTTGCTTTCAGTAGGGCGTACTTCTACGCCTTTCATGCCGTTAGCAAGGCTAAAATATAAATCAACCGAAACACGGTCATCTCTATCTAACACTATTAAGCAGTGTGGTATGCTATATAATTTCCTCAAAGCGCTAA
>CAYJJL010000063.1:0-689 GCA_964370455.1 uncultured Faecalibacterium sp. | reverse complement strand
TTGTTTAGTTGGTTCATGTGTTAATACTGTGTCTAAAATTGTTATGCCAGCAGTACGTAGTGCGGTGGTAAAATCTTGCTCGTTTTCAATTATGTGGTGTATGGGTGGCACAGTATTTTGGCGTTTATCGGCTGTAATTAATATGCCATCGCAAATAGTGCCATCAGCCAAAGTAAGTTCTTTTATATCCTCCACAACACCACTGACAGAAGCATATATATACGCTTGCTTTTCATGTTGTGTTTGTGTGCATTGCTCGCAGTTACAACTAGCAATTTTTGTGCCAACACGTACTGCATCACCAATTTTTACAAGAGGCAAAGCAACACCACCCTCGCAAGAAAGCAATGGTATGCAAACTTGTTTTGGTAGTGGTAATGCAGTTGTTTTTAAGGTTGTTTGTATCTGCTCAATCATGCGCTTTTAAGGCCTCCAGTTTTATTAAAAATCTATAAATTTAATTCTTTATTTAATAAATAATTAAATAAAAAAATATCGAAAATAATATCAAGTATATTATTAAATTAATAAGTACGAGATAGTTTTTGAATTACAAATGCGGTATCTATACTATTGTACCATGCTAAAACTTTAAGGCAATGAAAGAAAAGCGATATTTGTCAGAAAAAACTTTTTGTTGTTAACCAAAAGTAAGTGTAATTGATTTTTTGTTTAATTAATATTGTTTT
>CAYJJL010000062.1:0-9896 GCA_964370455.1 uncultured Faecalibacterium sp. | reverse complement strand
TGTTTTTCAGTATCCTGAGTATCAGCTTTTTGAAGAAACTTGCTATAAAGATATAGCCTTTGGCCCTAAAAACATGGGACTTAATACAGCCGAAATTGATAAACGTGTAAAAGAGGCAGCTAATTTTGTTGGCCTTGACGAAGAACTACTTGAACGTAGCCCGTTTGAGCTTTCAGGTGGGCAAAAGCGCCGTGTTGCAGTAGCTGGTGTTATGGCTATGAAACCACGCATTTTAGTATTAGATGAACCAGCAGCAGGGCTTGACCCAGAGGGGCGCGACACACTTTTAAGTCAAATTAAAGATTATCATCAAAAAACAGGCACAACAGTTTTGCTAGTTTCGCATAGCATGGAGGATATAGCAAAATATGCCGATAAAGTTATAGTTATGGATCAAAGTAAAGTTGTGCATTACGATAAAGTTGATAAAGTGTTTGACCACGCTGAAGACCTTTTATCACTGGGGCTTTCTGTGCCACAGGTAACAAAAATATTTTTAAAAATGCGCCAAATGGGGCTAGATATACGCACAGATGTTTACACTATCCCCTATGCTGTCAACACCCTTTTAGAGGCAAAAGCCAAAAAGGAAGGGGGCGCTTAATATGTTAAAAGATATTACTATTGGCCAGCACTTCCCTGGGGATAGCCTTGTGCATCGCTTTGACCCACGCTTAAAACTTGTTTTTACTACGGCGTATATAGTTGCCCTTTTTGTGGCGGCAAATGCTGTTGGCCTTGCACTGGCATTAGTGTTTTTGGCTATGCTATATAAAATTTCAAAAATACCACTAAAAATAATAATAAAAAGCTTAAAGCCTGTTATACCAATTATTTTGTTTACATCTGTTTTAAATTTGTTTTTTTTAACAGGGCAAGGCGAGCCGATTTTTTCGTTTTGGATTTTAAATGTTTATATTGAGGGCATTGAGTACGCTGTTTTTATGTCTGTGCGTGTTATTGCACTTATTGCTGGCACTGGTTTATTAACTTACACCACAAGCCCAATTGTGCTAACAGATGCTATTGAACACCTTTTAAAACCACTTTCAAAACTACGTTTCCCCTCGCATGAGCTTGCTATGATGATGACAATAGCTTTGCGTTTTATACCAACGCTTATTGACGAAACAGATAAAATTATGTCTGCGCAAAAAGCACGTGGCGCAATGATAGATAACGGCAAACTTTCGCAGCGCATAAAGGCGCTTATACCAATTTTAATACCGCTTTTCATCTCGGCTTTTCGCCGTGCTGATGAGCTTGCAATGGCTATGGAGTGTCGCTGCTATAAAGGTGGCGAGGGGCGCACAAGGCTAAAAGTTTTGCGCTACACTAAACGAGATTTCGCATGTGCGTTATTTTGTGCGCTTTGCATAGGTATTATTTTAAGCACAAAATTTTTCTTTTAGAGCTTACCACAAATAAGAGGTGTAAATGAATTATCTTTTGCTACTTGCATATGACGGCACAAATTATTGTGGCTATCAGGTGCAAAAAAATGGGCGTAGCATAGCAGAAACTTTGCAAGATGCAATGGAGGCTATTTTAGGTTTTCGCCCTGATATAAAGGGGTGTAGTCGCACGGATTCTGGCGTGCATGCGGAGGAGTTTGCGCTAAACTTCCACCTTGAAACACCTTTGAAATTTGATGTAAACAAATTACCGCTTGCGCTAAATGCAAAACTACCAGAGGATATACGTGTTTTTTGCGCTAAAGAGGTTAGCGAGGATTTCCACGCGAGGTATAGCTCAAAAGGTAAAACTTACGAGTATCGCATACGCAACAGTGGTGTAAACTCCCCTTTTTATGATAAATATGAAACACGTGTAACAAGGCCACTTTGCATTGCAGAAATGCAAAAAGCGGCACAGCTATTTGTTGGCACTTACGATTGCATTGCACTTTGCTCAGCAGGTAGCTCTGCGGTGGCAAATGGCGATACTGTACGCACAATTACACAGTGCGACGTTTTGCAAAAAGGCGAAAATGTTATAATACGCATAACTGCAAACGGCTATTTATACAACATGGTGCGCATTATTGCTGGCACACTTGTTGAAGTTGGTTTAGGTAAGCGCAAAGCTGAAAGTATACCAGATATTTTAAAAAGTAAGGATAGAACAAATGCAGGCAACACAATGGCGGCAAAAGGTTTGTTTTTGTGTAAAGTGCATTATTAAAAATTATCATACTAAATAAAAGCAGAAAGGAGCTATATGGCAGAAAATTATAATCAAAATTCCTCACAAAATCAAGACGGCAAGCAAATAAATTTTCTCGAAAATATGCGCAAGCAAAGACGGCAACGTAAACTGCGCCGAAACTTAGTGTTACTAGCAATAGTTGGTTTGGGCATAGCGTATTTTAGCGGTATTTTTTCAGTGATGTTATTCTCAGGTAAAATGTTTACTGAAAGTATCAAAATTGCACTTTTGCCAGCAGCGTCCTACCCTGCACAAACAGGTTTATCTGAAATTTATCAGCTGGAAGAACTAGCCGATGGTTTTGTAGCACGTGGGCACGAGGGTACAGTGGTTTACTCTGCTACAGGCAACCGTTTGCGCACTTTGCAATATGGCTACTCTCGCCCTAGCATATCAGTGGGTGATGATAGGTTTTTATTGTATCAGCGCTCAGGCACATCGCTAAAGGTGGAAAGTCGCCTTGAAACGCTTTCTGAGCATGAGTTTGCACATCCTATACTACTGGCTGAAATGAGCAATAGCGGTAATTTTGCTGTTGCAACTGAGGATGATAACTACCTTGCAGCAGTTACGATTTATTCGTATAATATGTCAGAGATTTTGAGTTTTTACATGACAGCAAACGAAGGTGCACCCATAGGCATGGCATTTAGCACCAATAGCGAAACACTAGCAATTGCTACATTGCTAACAAATGATGGCTTGGCTGTTTCTAATATTTACATAGTTTCAAACAACCTTAAAGACGGTGTTTTGCTAGATACACAAACAGGTAGCACACCGCATAAATTAATGTGGATTTCCTCACATGAACTTTTAGTTATTTATAACACACATGCAGTTATATACGATACAAAGCAAGAGGAAAATGCATATTTATCTGGTAGCTACTTTGATTTTAATGGGCAAGAATTTTTAGGTTTTGACCAAAATGATGATGTTTTTGTATTTTTACTTGGCAGTGCTGAGCAAAAATATTATTATATAACAGATGATACATTTGCTGTTTTAAACGATGGGACAGCGCAAGATGCACTAGATGTAACCCTTGCAAATGAAGCATTATTACTAACAGGCACAGATGAAATTATTTGTATAGATCTTGAGGAATACACAGAGCAAACAATACCTATACAAACACCTGTTATTGATTTACTGCAAGCACAAGAGTTATTAATTTTTACAAAAAACAACGCAGACGTACTGGTTATACCAACAACTACAGCGCAATAAAAAGGAGAAAATTATGGATTTGTTCACAAATATGTCACTCATTTTTCATATCATAGCAGTGTTCATACAGATATTGCTAATATCATTACATATAAACAAAGGTTTCTTATCGCTCTTAGTTGAGTTTATAGGGACAGTCGCAACAATAATTATATCGTTTTTTGCCTCAAGGGCAATTTCGCCTTGGATATACGAAACATTTTTCCGCCAAGGTTTGCAAGATTCCTTGACTGAATCTTTAAGCGGTATAGATGGCAATGTTGACGCTGGCGCCTTCGTAAACGATTTACTAGGTTTTTTACCAGAAGCAATACGTAACTTTTTTGCTGAGGATTTAATGCAAGGCTTTACAGTAGCAGCTAACAGCAGTGGTGCGACAATAGCTGAAAATATGATGAACGAAATAATTGGACCAACATTTACACCAGTTATTGCTGTGCTAGTTTTTGTTGTTGTTTTTATTATTTTACGTATACTTTTTGGCCTTTTAGAGGGCTATTTAATGGGCTTAAACGATGTACCAGTGCTTGGGCATGTAAATAAAGTTTTTGGCTGGATACTTAGCGTTTTAATCGGTTTAATTAGTTTATACTTACTTCTTAGCATGGTTTGGGCAATACTATTGCTTAGCGGCAACACTTTGCCAAACTTTAACGAGGCGGCGCTTGCAGATAGTTTTGTTTACAGCACCTTTGAAAAATTTAATATACTAACACTAATACTATAATACATTTGCCAAAATAGGCAAAACAAAGGAGATTTTTTATGCTTTGTGTGCGTTGCAACAAACGCCCTGCGGTTTTATATATACAAAAAATGGAGCAGGGTAATATGACACAAGAGGGCTTTTGCTTTCGTTGCGCAAGAGAACTTAAAATTAAACCAGTTGATGATTTGATTAAACAATTTGGCATGTCAGATGAAGATATGGATAAAATGGAAGATCAAATGGACGAAATGCTTGAACAGATGGAAGAGGGCGGTGTAAACCCATTTTCCATGATGATGGGGCAATTTGGCGGTGATAATCAACTAGCGCTAGATGGCGATGATGACGATGACGACGATGATGACGAAAAATTTGTCCCAGGTGGCAATGCGACTTTCCCTCTTGGCATGGGCGGTAACAACGGTTTGCCAGCGGTGCCAAATGATGATTCAAAAAAAGAGCGTAAAGCTAAGGAAAAACGTAGCAAAAAAGAAAAAAACACGCGCAAATACTTAGATACCTACTGCGAAAACCTAACACAAAAAGCAAGGGACGGCAAAATTGATAATATAATTGGCCGTGATAGAGAAATTTATCGCACTATACAAATATTAAGCCGTCGCCAAAAAAATAACCCGTGCTTAATAGGCGAGGCAGGTGTTGGTAAAACAGCCATAGCCGAGGGTATAGCACAGCGCATAGCAAACGCAGATGTGCCTGCAAGCATAAAACATAAAGAGATTTATCTTATGGATTTAACTGCGCTTGTTGCTGGCACACAGTTCCGTGGGCAGTTTGAGCAACGTGTAAAAGGCTTGCTTGCTGAGGTTAAAGCGGTTGGTAACATAATTTTATTTATTGACGAAGTGCATGCCCTAACCTCCGCTGGTGATAGCGAGGGTGCTATGAGCGCAGGTAACATACTAAAACCAGCACTTTCACGTGGGGAAATACAAGTTATAGGCGCTACTACTTTTGCTGAGTACCGCAAATACATTGAAAAAGACCAAGCGCTTGAGCGCCGTTTTCAACCAGTGCGTGTAGAAGAACCTAGCATTGCAGATACGATAGTGCTTATAAACGGCATTAAAAAATACTACGAAACACACCACCATGTAAGTGTATCGCCTGAAATTGTTAACAGCACAGTGCAACTAGCTGAAAGATATATAACAGACCGCTTTTTGCCAGATAAAGCAATAGACCTTTTGGACGAAGCTTGTGCTTGCGCTAACCTTGCACACCCAGAAATTACTGAATATTTAGATGCAGTGCGCAATTATGAGCTACTAAAAGCAGAGGAAGTTTTACTAGCAACAACAGATACAGACCAACCTATTGATTACGAACGTGTAGCAGAAGTACGCACAGCTCTAGCAAAGCTAGAAAGCACCTTGCCAACACGTGAGGCAGAGCTTGCAAACATTAGTGTAACTATGGAGCATGTTTCAAAAGTTATTGAGCTTTGGACAGGTATACCAGCGCTTAAAATACAAGAGAGCGAGTTTGTAAAACTGCTTTCACTAGAGGAAACTTTAGGCAAAGTTGTTGTTGGCCAAGGCGAGGCTGTAACCTTAGTTGCACAGGCTATAAAACGCTCACGTGCTGATTTATCTGGTCGCCGTCGCCCTGCAAGTTTTATATTTGTAGGCCCAACAGGCGTAGGTAAAACCGAGCTTGTAAAACAACTAAGCAAAGAGCTTTTTGACGGCCCAGACCCATTAATTCGCCTTGATATGAGCGAATATATGGAAAAATACGCTGTTTCACGCATGATAGGCTCTCGTCCAGGCTATGTAGGCCATGAGGAGGCAGGCCAGCTTACTGAAAAAGTACGACGTAGGCCATATTCCGTAGTGTTGTTTGATGAAATTGAAAAATCACACACTGACGTTATGAATATACTTTTGCAAATTTTGGATGAAGGTAAGCTTAATGATTCACAAGGGCGCACTGTTGATTTTTCCAACACTGTTATATGCATGACATCAAACGCTGGCTCTAATGAGCAAGGCAGTAGTGGCATGGGCTTTAATAAATCAGATGCACAGCGCAGTAGCGAAAAAGCGATGAAAGCACTTTCGGACTTTTTACGCCCTGAATTTTTAGGCCGTGTTGATGAAGTTATAGTGTTTAAACCACTTTCTAAAGAAGTGCTTGTTGAAATTTCAACATTAATGCTTGAGGAATATCGCCCAGCTATGGAGCAAAAAGGCCTAGATTTTGCATACACAAGCGAGGCATTAGAGGCACTTGTAGCAAAGTGCGAGGGTGGCAAATTTGGCGCACGTGATTTACGCAGAATTATACGCAAAAATGTCGAAGATATTTTGGCTCAAAAAATAATTTCAGGCGAAATTAAAACAGGCGACAAAGTTAACATAGACGCTAAAGACGGCGAAGTTGTTTTAAATTAAATAATTTAAAGTGCAAACGCACTATAACAGGGCGGATGTAATATCCGCCCTGTTTTTATGTAATTAGTGACACTGGGACACTGGGGACGTACATTATTTGTCACGTTTTTAAAAAAATATTATAATTACCAATAAAATTGGAGCTTAAAATGATTAGAAAAATAAATGAAAAAGATATAAACGCAGTCGATAAAATTTTTAGCCAGTGTGTTTTACGCTTAAAAAATAGTGGCATAGACCAATGGCAAACAGGTTACCCAAATGGCGAGGACGCCAAAGAAGATATGCAGTATGGCGAGGGTTATGTATTTGAGGAAAATGGCGAAGTTAAGGGGTATTTTTGCTTATCGCTCGCAGGTGAGCCAACATATGATGTTATTTATGATGGTGCATGGAAAACAAATAAGCCATATGCAGTTATACACAGAGTAGCCGTTGCCGAGGATGCCAAAGGCAAAGGTATAGGGCAAAAAATATACGATTTTGCAATAAATTTTGCAAAGGAAAAAGGCGTTAATATACGCATAGATACACACAAAGATAATTTAGTTATGCAAAAATTAATACAAAAAAATGGCTTTGAATATTGTGGTATTGCAAAAATGCCAGATGATAGTTTGCGCAAGGCATATGAGTTAGAGCTATAATTTTTTTAAAATTAAAGAGGTGTTTATCATGGCAAAAAAACCAAATGTAATCTTAGTTTTAACAGATGACCAAGGCTATGGCGACCTCGCCTGCACAGGTAACAAGCATATTAAAACACCATGTTTAGATGATTTTTACAACGAAAGTGCGCATTTTACGGATTTCCACGTGGCACCACTTTGTGCGCCTACTCGTGGTGGTATAATGAGCGGTCGTAGTGCCTTGCGCAATGGTGTTTGGGCAACCTGCTGGGGGCGCTCAATAATGAACAAAAACGATTACACCCTTGCAAACTTGTTTAGCGATAACGGCTATGCAACAGGGCTTTTTGGTAAATGGCATTTGGGTGATAACTACCCATACCGCCCACAAGATAGGGGCTTTCAGCGTGTTGTGGCGCACAAAGGTGGCGGTGTAGGCCAAACGCCAGATTTTTGGGGTAACAACTACTTTGATGATTGCTATTTTGTAAATGGAGAGCCAACAAAGTTTGACGGTTACTGCACAGATGTTTGGTTTGATTGCGCTAAAAATTTTATTAGCGAAAATAAGCAAAAACCATTTTTTGCCTACATAGCAACAAATGCACCTCACTCCCCTTACCTTGTGGCGGAAAAATACTCAAACAAATACGAAAATAACCCAGAAATTGTAGAACCAGCATTTTATGGCATGATAGAAAACATAGATGAAAACTTTGGCGCACTGCGTAAATTTTTGCAAAAAAATAACCTAGAAGATGATACTATAATTATTTTTATGACAGATAACGGAACTAGTGGCGGCTGTTATTGTGACGCTGAAACAGAGCACGTAACAGCTGGTTACAACGCAGGCATGCGTGGCAAAAAAGGCTCAAATTATGATGGTGGGCACAGAGTACCATTTTTTATACGCTACAAAAACGGCAACATTACAAAAGGCGATATAAACGGCCTTGCTATGCATTTAGATATAATGCCAACGCTTGCAGAACTTTGCGGTTTAAGCTTTCCAAAAGTTTTCAGCGGTGATGGTATATCACTGGGGAAAACTCTGCTCGAAAACTCCCCTATCCCTGAGCGTGTAGCGTTTGAGCAACTGCATCAGTGGACACACATACCACCCAAATGGAAAAACGCCGTTATGACAAACCGCTGGCGCTTAATAAATGGCACAGAATTGTATGACATAAAAGCTGACCCAAGCCAAAAAAACGATGTTAGCACAAAACACCCTGATGTTGTTGCAAGCTTGCGTGCTGAGCACGAAAAATGGTGGGCAGAAGTTGAGCCACAAATGCATAAGTATAACGCAATAACACTAGGCAACAAAGCCGAAAACCCAACACGATTAGATGCAATGGATGTTTTAGGAGATGTTGCATGGAGCCAAAACCAAGTGGCGGCGGCGCTGTGCTCAGCAGGGCAATGGGCGGTGGAATATGCCGAAAAAGGCGATTATAAATTTACAATTTGTCGCTGGCCAGAGGAGCTTAATAATGCTATTGAAAATGGTTTACAGGCAGCGGAGATAAAAACCCCTGCACCTTACCATGTTGTAAGCCCAAAAAGTATAAATGTAACAGAGGTTAGCTTAGAGGTAAACGGCAAAATATACTCAGCAAAAGCTGATGGCGAAAAAGCGAGCATAACTGTACATATACCAGGCAGCGGCGAGGATTTTTTAAACGCAAAAATGAGCTGTTCAGATGGTGTTATACGTGGCGCATATTATGTTTATGTAGAAAAAATAAACTGAAATATTTTTAAACTTAAAAACTAAAATCATTATAAAAGAAAAAATCGAGAAACTAGCAATAAATTGCAATGTTTCTCGATTTTTTTATTTAGTTAAATGCTATATTTGCTCAGTGCGCTTTAAAATTTCATCTAGCATAATTAAACAGCGCTGTAAATGAAAAGGTCCTTTAAATGTACTGCCTTTTGTTGAGGGCATTGTTGGTATGCCATCACGCCTTAAATAGCCATACCATTCGCCATATTCTTCATCTGCGAAATGCTCTTTGCAATAGTTTGCAATTTTTAATAGCCACGTTAAATAGTAATTATCGTTTGTTTTTTCATATGCCATTGCAAGTGCAATTAGTGTTTCGTTGTGCACCCACCAAAGTTTCATGTCGTGCTCATATGCTTCTGGTGGCTTGCCAAGGCAATCAATAAAATAAAGTATACCGCCATACTCTGTATCCCAGCCAGTTTCAAGTGCATCTTTGAGCATGCTCAAAGCTTCGCTGTAAAGTTTGTCATCTGCTTTTCGCTGTGCGTAGTCCATCAAAAACCACGCACATTCAATATCGTGGCCAGGGCTAACAACACGCCCAGCAGTTATATCACTCATAAACTCGCCGTTTAAAGCCACTGTTTCAAGGGTGCAGCGCATATCTTTTTTACGGTGATATTTTAGTATTTGCTCAACAGACTCATCACTATAGTTATTGTAGTAATCAGCGTTGTCAGGGTCAACCTTGCAAAGCACTGTGCTAATATTTAAAAATATCATAGGGTTTGCAAGTGCTCGGCCTGTGCGTGTGCTTTCAATAGTTTTTGCACCAATGCCAGTGGGGTCCTTTATTAAACCATTGTTTAATTTATAAATAAGCTCGTATGCTTTTTTTGCTCTTTGCAAATATTGCTTATCCCCAGTTACGCCATAAAATTCAGCTTTTGCAATTGCATAAA
>CAYJJL010000061.1:5835-10082 GCA_964370455.1 uncultured Faecalibacterium sp. | reverse complement strand
AAGGGATTTGCAAATATACCAGCCCGCAAAAGATATTGCAAACGAACTTTAAGTTTTGCTTGATAATTTATTTTTAGAAAAACATAAAATAGATGCAGAAATTAAAAAGCTGGGGTTATCTCAGCGCAGAGTTATCGATGTTTTTAAAGAAGAATATGGCATAACGCCAAAAGTATATATTGATTATTTAAGGCTTGAAGAAGCTAAAAAAATGTTAGCCGAAACGGATGAAGATATTTTAAACATAGCATTAAGTGTAGGTTTTAATAGTCTTTCAGCGTTTTATAATTTTTTTAAAACATATACATCAATGACACCAAAAGCATATAGGAGAGGTAAGCAAGAAAATGAACTTTGCAATTTATAATTCACAGCTTGGTAAGATACGCATTGAACACAAAAATAACATAGTAACTTTTTTGAAAAAAGTAGAGGATGATAATTTTAACGAAGTACAAAAAACGGATTTTACCGATGATGTTTTTAAACAAGTGCTAGAATATTTTGATGGTAAACGCAAGGTTTTTGATTTTAAATACGAAATGCAAGGCACGGATTTTCAAAAAAAAGTATGGAGCGCACTGCTTGAAATACCATATGGTGAAACACGTACGTATAAAGATATAGCAAAAGCAATTGGCAACGAAAAAGCAAGCAGGGCAGTGGGCAATGCAAATAATAAAAACCCTGTCACCATAGTTGTACCTTGCCATAGGGTAATAGGCACAAGTGGTAAGTTAGTTGGTTATGCTGGTGGTTTAAAAATGAAAGAATATCTGTTAGAAATGGAGCTAGAAAATAAATGAGTAAATTTATAGTATTGTTTGAAGTTAAACCAACCAAAGAGGGTATGGAAAAATACTTGGAGCTTGCGGCTATGCTAAAACCTATGCTTGCTAATGTAGAGGGGTTTATTAGTGCCGAGAGGTTTCAGAGTTTAAACGATGAGGGTAAGTTGCTTTCAATGAACGTGTGGGAAAGTGAGGAAGCGCTTGCAAAATGGCGAAATAACTTAGAACATAGAATGAGCCAAGCACAAGGTAAAACCAAGCTTTTTGAAAGCTATAAAATAACGGTGTGCAAGGCATTGCGTGAATACACTAACACTGAAAGAGAAAACGCACCTGTGGATTCAAACGAGTATTTAGCGCAAAAACAATAAAAAACTTAACTTAGGTATGATTTTTCTGCGTTTTTCTTCGCTTTACTCTAAAAAAGCGAAAAATCTATTAATTTGAAACAATAAAGCACATGCCTAATAATGGCATGTGCTTTTATGTTATCTAACTATACTAAAAAGTGCTTTAATGCGTTTGTGGTTACCAAAAACAACTATAATATCATCTTTTTGTAATATATCTTCACCTTTGAGTATGCTTTTAGTTTCAGAGTTGCGTTTTATTAAAATAATCTGTATTTTGTGTACTTCCTTTAAGCCAGAATCTTTAAGCATCACGTTTTCAAAACCATGTGGTATTTTTTCTAAACTAATTTCGGCCATAACATTATCATCAAAAACATCTAGCAAAACAATTGGGTTTGAGTTTTTGCCAAACATTATTTTTTTGCCAACAGTTTGTATAGCTTTATCAATTAAATTTTTAACAAAATTAGACCTATTAAACATCAATATTAACCCTAAAGCACACGCAACAACAATTGCTGAGGTCCACATATCTTGTACCTCGGAGTTACTGAGAGATAAAAAAACGTTAACCACGCTAGACATGATTATAACTGTAAATAGATAACCAAAAATAATTGTCAGTTTTGCTATTTTACGCCTAACGCGTGAAGATGTTATGGCCTCGCTATCTTGTGTGGTGAAACCGCTGTTGGTTAGCATAGATATAACTTGAAAATTTGATTTATCATATGTAAGCCCCGTTAAGCGAAACAGTATTGTAAAAATTTCAATAATAAGCATGTAGGCTAAAGCCAAAACGAAAAATAGCATTAACGCAGATGTAATATTCATAAATTTTCTCCAATAATATAATAATGTGAAAAACTGTGGTTATTAATATTATACATTAAAAAATAATAGTCTACAAGGTTAATTTTGATATTTGTGCATAAATTTTATTGTAATTTGCAAAAAAATAAACAGGCACCCTTATAAAAAAGGTGCCTGTTTGGTTATTTTAATTGGTTGTAGATAACTTTAAGTTTTTCATAAGTATGTATTTTGCTTTTGGCAAGTTTGATAAAATTAGTATAATCTTGGTAATTAGTGTTTGGGTTTAGGTGCAAAAAATCCTTTGAACAAATAAACTCAAACTTTTGGCAAAAAACTTTGAAAGAACGATTTATCATATGTATAAGGTTTAAATCATCTGGCAAGGGGTCGAGTTTTGCAATAGCGGATTCAGCTGGTATCAAATAAGTATCGTTTGGTGTAGGGGTAGAAACTTGATTGTGTATATCATCAGCCGAAATAACATTTAAATTAGATAAATCTGAAAGTAGATTGTAATAATCTTGTTTTGATAAATTTTCTAAATCATACTTTTCTTTTAAATCTATTATATCATCTTGTAAAAGGCTATTTTTGCCATCTGCTTGCCAGTTAATAGGTTTGTAGGCTGCTATGGGGTGGGTATAACCAAACAAAGATGCAATTAACACAGCTAGGTGGTTATCATCTTTTATAGCGGTGCTGTTAATGGCTGAATTCATTTCAAAAATGTTACAAGAACCAAAATGAAATTTTTGGTCAGTATAAGCATTTGCAATATCTTTATCAAAATTTGTTTTTTCAGGGGTTGCAATAGCTTCACTAGGGTACATGTATGCATCGGCAACACTATCGTTACTATGCATAGGGTTAGGATTTAACATCTTGTTCACCTCCATAATAAAATTGTGTTTAGTATAAATTGAATATATAAGTTTTGTGTTTTGCGAAAAAAAACGATACTTTCGTTTATAACTAATCTATCAAATACATTTATGTAATATTATATTACTAAATTTTTTTAACAATGTAAATAGTTTTTGATAAAAAAGTTTAATTTTTTCAATTTTTTTTCGAAATTGTAGTGGAAATATATAGATATATAGATTTTTCACAATTTTTTCTTTGCTTTTCTTTAAAAAATGCTTTAAAAAGGTATAGATACAAAAAACCAACCTCCCAATTGTTAGATTTTACGTCTAACTTTTGGGGGTTGGTTAATGTTGTGCTTGCTTTTGATTTATAAATTATTAGCTGTTATTCTTTATTTCTTTTTTTTATAATCACAACGGTTACTACGCCTATTACAATAATTATTCCGATTGCTGTAAAGATTAAAGGTAGTGGGAAAGTTTCGGTATCGTTATCGTTTTGAGTTTCCTCTGTTTCTATAGGGGGTTCATCCGTATTTATAGGCGTTTGTGCTTCTTCGGTTGATTTAATTTCGGTGAAAATAGCTTTAATTGAAGTATCTTTTTCTATGTTGCTAAGGGTGTATTCTCCTAAAGCGCCAACACTTTCGCCATTTACTAAAATATCAGATATCTCCCAGTTTTCACTCGCTGTAAAAACAAATGTGGAGCTTGAGCTTTCGTCTACATCCACTAAGGTTTCTTCTTCGCCATTTACTAAAACTTTTCCATCTCCCTCGATTTCTATTTTTATACTAAAGGTTTCGCTTTCTTCTTTTTGAGGTTCTACTGTTGTAGGTGTGTTAGAAATGTAATTTGCCTTAACGTTTGCGCCTGTGTTTGGCATTATAAATGTTGTGCTGGCTGATTTTTCATTTGCTATGCCAGAAGTAAAATCATAAGTCCAGTGAGAGAAGGTTTTGCCTTGTATTGTATCGGCTGTAATTATTACGGCTGTTCCAGCTGTGTAGCTACCATCGCCACTTCCGTTTTCAACGTTGAGGCCGTATGATGGAGTTGTGTTTGTAGATGGAGCTTCTGTTGTAGATGGTGTCACTGGTGGTGTGGTGATAGTTTTTCCTGTGGCGGTTATAATTATATCTTGTGTAATGCTAGCTTTATTTATAGTTAATACTCCAGTTGAAGGAGCGAATATGTAGTCTGTACCTGCGGTTAGAGCAGTAGAGCCAGAAGTGATAGATAAATCTATATCATTATATGTATTAGATAAAGAAAGTGTGGTTGTATAGTCTTCTCTTGCTGTATTGGCGTATGTGCCGGCGGTATAATTAAAAGTTTTTAAAATTTCGGTAGATGTGTTACTTGTTGAAACATCAGTTAATTTATTGGTAACTGAAAAATACATCGCGTTAGAAGCC
>CAYJJL010000061.1:3103-5735 GCA_964370455.1 uncultured Faecalibacterium sp. | reverse complement strand
CAACACTAGTCACATTTTGTAGATTAACAGAAGTCAGCGCAGTGCAGCCATAAAAGGCATTATAACCAACACTAGTAACCGTGTCAGGCAGGATAACCTCTGTTAACCCCGTACATCCATCAAATGCATAGTCTCCAATGCTTGTAACGGTGTAGTTCTTGTTATTGTATTGAATAGTTTCTGGTATAGTTAGTATGCCAGTAGTGTCACTGGCAATAGCAGGGTCGTCCTCACCGCCAACTACAATCGCTTCATATACTTCATCATCAAATATAACGAAATCCATTTCTATAGCACTTGTTGTATCGCCATTTGTGATAGCATCAGGTATAATTACTGGAAATCGTTTGACATGGTCGGCACTAGCTGTTATTGAAAATAATGAGCTGAAAATTAATAGCATTAAAAAGCATAATAGTAGGTGTTTGAGTTTATTTTTCATAAGGTAAAGGTCTCCTTTTTATAAATCATAGCTATATTTCGGCAATAAATAAATATTTTTACATATTGTACCATTTTTATAAAGAAAAATAAAGGAAAATATATATTTTAATGAGAAAAAAGTTGTATAATAACGAATAATAAGGGGTAAATATACTGTTTTATATATAAAGAGTATTAATAATTATAGCAGAAAATTTTTGTAAAATAAAAAACCTTGATAAACACAAGTGCTTATCAAGGTTTTTCAGTGCGAAGGAAGGGATTTGAACCCTCAAGGTTGCCCACATGCACCTCAAGCATGCGCGTCTGCCAGTTTCGCCACCCTCGCATATTTTTTTTGCAAACCAAATAAGTTTGCCATAGTATAATACCATAGCTAAAGTTGAGTGTCAACAGTGTTGATGCTTTTTTTGAAAAAATATTTATAAATAGCTTAATAAATATTATGTGTTAAAACATGTATTTTGATAAACCATATGTTAGGGGGTTAAATAGCTTAACGAGTATATTAATTGCCTAGCTTTTTTTATGCAAATATGTTAAAATAAAAAGCGTGTGAAAATAACAAAAAAACAATTATTTTTTATTTATTATAAATTTGCGATAAAAACGCTTTAAAAAAACTTATTATAGCAAACAAGGAGAAATATCATGTTGATGCTTTTGGCAATACAGCAAGAAGTGGAGTACCACAAAAACAAAATAAATATAAATGAAGATATCATTTATAAAATAGCCCAAGGTGATAAAACAGCGTTTGAAGAGCTATATTATTTAACCGATAAGGCTGTGTTTGGTTTTGCTTTATCTATTGTAAAAAATAAATATGACGCAGAGGATATAATGCAAGATACATACTTGCAAATTAGGCGTTATGCTGGTAGTTACAAGCCACAAAACACACCAATGGCTTGGATACTAACCATAACAAAGCATTTGGCTTTTGCAAAGTTAAAACAACCCTCAAACACACAGGTAGATATTGAAACACAGTTTTCGCTAGCGGATAGTGCAAACACTGTTGAGGAGATTGAAAACTCCATTGTGTTAAAAACTTTGCTAAACACACTAACAGATGAAGAACGCCGTGTTGTTATTTTACATGCACAAACAGGCATGAAACACAGGGAAATTGCAGATATTTTATCTTTCCCACTTTCGACAGTTTTATCACGTTATAACCGAGCACTTAAAAAAATGAACAGTGCCCTAAAAGATAAATAAACAATGTAAAAACAAACAAAGGGAGAGTTTTTATGAATAAAAATGAATTAGAGCACAAAATTAATCGTGCCATTAGTGCGGTAACGCCTGATGTTTCAAAAAATGTTTTTGCAGATGATGCAGTTTCAAATAAAGAAATTATTTTTATGCAAGCACCAACAAAAAAATCAAACGCTATACCTTTTATTGGTTTAACAGCGGCAGCTTGTGTTATGCTTGTAGCTGGTGTTTTAGGTTACCAAAATAATTTTATGGAATACTCAGTAGTACAAATTGATGTTAACCCAAGTGTCAGCCTTTCGCTAAATAAAGGCGATAAAGTTTTGAGCGCTGAGGCTATTAATGATGATGGTACTGCAATTTTAAACGAGCTAGACCTTAAAAACATGGAACTTGATGCAGCTGTAGAAACAATAATGCAAAGCTTTGTAGATGAAGGCTTTGTTGATGCTGAAAAAAATGCCGTGCTTATAACTGTAGAAAATAATGAAGAAAGCGCCGCAAGTGCAATACAAAAGCAAGTTTCTAGCACGGTTGAAGATACCCTAACAAAAGCTGAAATTGCACCTGAGGTTTTAGCGCAAAGTACATCTAAAAACCAAAGCACAAGCGTAGAGCAATTTGCACAACAACACGGAATTTCATATAGCAAAGCATTGCTGATTTTACAACTTGCACAGGTAGATAAAAGTTTAACTGCAAGCCAAATGGCAAAAATGACTATTGATGAAATTGATGATTATTATGACGCATATTTTGATGCCCTAGAGGAAAAATATGAAGATAACGATGCTATTGAAGAAAGATATGAAGAGCTTGAAGATTGGCTTGATGATTTAGATGATAACGACGATTTAGACGATGATTATGACGATGATAATGATGATCAAGATGATGATTTTGATGATGCAATGGATGCATTAGATGATATGCATGATGACGTTGACGATGACGATGATGATAA
>CAYJJL010000061.1:0-3003 GCA_964370455.1 uncultured Faecalibacterium sp. | reverse complement strand
ACGATGATGATAACGACAACGACGATGATAGCGACAACGATGATTACGACGATTACGACGAAGATAACGACGACGATGATAACGATGACGACGATGACGACGATGACGATGATGACGATGATGACGGCGACGATGACGACGGCGATGATGATTAAAGTAAGTGTTTAAGGCAAAAAAAGGAGTAACTGGTGGATTTATTAAAGGCAAAACAGCGCATTGAAGAGCTACAAAAAATAATAGAGGAAAACAACCGCTTATATTATGAGGAAGATTCTCCTGTTTTAGAGGATTATGACTATGACACCTTACAAAGAGAGTTGCGCGCTTTAGAGGCAGAGTTTCCTGCGCTTGTGGCTGAAAATTCACCAACACAGCATGTAGGTGGGCTGGCAAATCGTAATTTTAAAAAAGTGACACATACAGTTAAAATGGAAAGCCTACTTGATGCTTTTTCAGATGAGGAGCTTTATGATTTTGACAGGCGTGTGCGTGAAAGTGGCGCTGAAATTGAGTACGTTGTTGAAGTTAAAATAGATGGTCTTTCGTGTAGTTTAGAGTATGAAAACGGCGTTTTAGTGCGTGCATCAACACGTGGCGATGGCTTTGTTGGCGAGGATGTTACAGCTAATGTAATGCAAATTAAAGATGTGCCTAAAAAGCTGAAAAACGCACCAGAATTTTTAGAGGTGCGTGGTGAGGTTTATATGCCACACTCGGCGTTTGAGCGCCTTTGTGCTGAGCAAGAAAACAGGGGAGAAGCACCTGCTAAAAACCCAAGGAATGCAGCGGCGGGGTCTTTGCGTCAAAAAGATGCAAAGGTTACAGCAACACGTGGGCTTTCAATTTTTGTGTTTAATATACAGCAAATCAGGGGCGAAACACTAAAAAGCCACACAGAAAGTTTAGCGTATTTAAAAAAGCTAGGCTTGCCTGTTTCGCCTAAATATGTTTTGGTAAAAACAATGGCAGAGGTTATTGAGCATATAAAACAAATAGGCGAAAACCGCAGTGAATTGCACTTTGATATGGATGGTGCAGTTGTAAAACTTAACGATTTTGCACAGCGTAGTGCTTTGGGCTCTACAAATAAATTTCCACGTTGGGCGGTTGCTTTTAAATATCCGCCAGAAGTTAAAGAAACAAAATTGCTAGAGGTTAATATTTCCGTAGGGCGTACTGGCGTGTTAACACCAACAGCAGTTTTTGAGCCTGTGCAATTAGCTGGCACAACAGTTGCACGTGCTATTTTGCACAATGAGGAGTTTATAAACGACCTTGCTTTGCGCATAGGCGATACTATACAAGTGCGCAAAGCTGGCGATATAATACCAGAGGTTATTGCAGTAACAAAACATGATGAAACTGCATCTTTATATGTTATGCCAGAGCTATGCCCATCTTGTGGCGAAAAAGCCATACATTTAGAGGATGAAGCAGCTTTGCGCTGTGTTAACCCTGAGTGCCCAGCACAAGCACTGCGCAATATTATACATTTTGCCTGTAGAAAAGCCATGAATATAGACGGCCTAGGCGAGGCGATATGCACACAACTTGTGGAAAAAGAGCTTGTACATTCGGTAGCGGATATTTACACTTTAACCATTGAACAATTACTAACCTTAGAAAAATTTAAAGAAAAAAGCGCTAATAACCTTTTAACGGCAATAGCGCTTTCTAAAAATAATAATTTAGATAAACTTATATTTGGGCTTGGCATACGCAACATAGGCGAAAAAGCCGCTATGCTTTTGGCAGAGCAGTTTGGTGATATTGAAACACTAGCAAAGGCAAGCGCAGAGGAAATTGTAGCTATTGAAGGTTTTGGCGGTGTTATGGCGCAAAGTGTTAGCTTGTTTTTTACCAAAGATGGCACAGCTGATTTAATAGCTCGCTTAACACAAAGTGGCGTAAATATGAAATATATTGGCGAAACAAAAACCACAAAACTAGCAGGCAAAACCATAGTTGTAACAGGTACATTGCCAACATTATCACGTAGCGACGCAGAGGCTTTAATTGTTAAAAACGGCGGCAAGGCGAGCGGCTCTGTTTCTAAAAAAACATCATACGTACTAGCAGGCGAGGCAGCTGGCTCAAAGTTAACAAAGGCGCAAGCTTTAGGTGTAGAAGTGCTAGACGAAGAAGCTTTTTTTGCGTTGATATCATAAGTTAGAGTTGTTTGTTTATAATGTAAATTGGTTTTCAGTGTTGTATAATGTGCGGCAACCTATGTTTAAAGCTAAAAATACAGCCATGCATACAACTGCGGAGATACAAACCATAACTGCAATTTGATACAAAATAGCTGTTGATGGTGATTCGCCAGAGAGTATTTGCCCTGTCATCATGCCAGGGAGCGAAACTATACCAAGCCCTAGCATTGAGTTCATAGTTGGTAAAAGTGCAGTTTCAAGCGAGGCGTTTACCATTGGCATTAATATGCTTTTTGGCGTTGCACCTTGATTTAAAAGCACCTCAATTTGTAATTTAGAATCTTTGATTTTTGCCATAAAAGTTTTTACACCTAGCGAAACACCTGTCATGGCGTTACCAAGTATCATGCCGTTTATTGGTATGACATATTGCGGATTAAATATATTTTCGCCTATAACAACAACTATAAAAAAAGTAAGCACACATATTGAGGATACTGTTATAGCGCCAGCAATTGCAATTTTAAATTTAGTGTTTAAGCCTTTGTTTATACTTAAAATTCTATGCACTGCAAAGACTGTCATAATTATTTAGTAAAGTATAATTAAAACTGGCGAGGGGTTATCAAAAAGGTATATTAAAACATAACCAGCTAGCACAAGTTGTACTGTCATCCTAACGCTGGCTATTAGTAAAAGCTTAGTTTGCGAAATTTTGCTGATTTTCATTATAAAAATTACTACAATTAATAATAAATAAATTAAAGCAAAGTTAAAAATACTTATTTGCACAGCGTTACTCATTTTGCCTCCTTTTTATTTAACTCAATAATATTTTCTGCAAATTTTT
>CAYJJL010000060.1:2179-10226 GCA_964370455.1 uncultured Faecalibacterium sp. | reverse complement strand
CAAGTCGGATTTATCAACATAAAATTTAATTTTGCCATATTCCAAAGGCGATTCGTTGAAAGTTTTAATGTTTACAACCTCCTCGCCTATGTTAACCCTATATTGCACTTGGTCGCCAAGTAATTCACGTGCTAGTATTTCACCTTCAAACGCTGCAACTCTTGCATCGTTTGCATTCCCGCTTAGCTTAACTTTTTCAGGTCTAAAACCTACAAATGCTACGTGTTTAAATTCGGCGTTATCTTTATATATATAATGTTTTTTTAATATATTCATAGGAGGTGAGCCTATAAATTTTGCAACATAAACATTTGCTGGTTTTTCGTATATTTCAACAGGTGAGCCCATTTGCTGTATCTCGCCATGTTTTAAAAGTATAATGGTTGTACCCATTGACATTGCTTCAACTTGGTCGTGTGTTACATAAACAAATGTGGTGTTTAGTTTTCTGTAAAGCTCTATTAAATCTGTTCTGATTTGTGTTCTTAGTTTTGCATCAAGGTTAGATAAGGCTCATCCATTAAAAATATTTTTGGCTCTTTAACAATAGCTCTAGCTAGTGCAACCCTTTGCCTCTGCCCACCAGATAAGTTTTGTGGTTTTCTATCTAAAAATTCAGTAAGGCCTACTATTTCGGCAACTTCTTTTATGCGCTTTTTGCGCTCGTCGGCTGGTACTTTAATATTTTTTAAGCCAAACTCAATGTTTTCTTTAACACTCATGCTAGGATACAATGCGTAGTTTTGAAAAACCATTGCTATGCCTCTATCACCAGGATGAGTATCGGTTACATCAACGTCATCAAAATATATCTTACCGCTGTCAACGTCCTCAAGGCCTGCTAAGCTTTTTAATAATGTGCTTTTGCCACAACCAGAGGCACCTAGCAAAACAGTGAAGCTACCTTTTTCAATATTTAAATCCATTTTACTAATAACTGGTGCGTTATTATCATAAGATTTTGTCAAGCTCTCAATTTTTATTTGCGACATGTGTTGCTCCTTTTAAAAATGTAATTTTCGTAAATTTATCTTACCCATAAAGCATACAGCAGGTTTTGTATGTTTTTCTACCATGGTGCAGTAAAAGGCTTGTAAAATATTAAAATTACCGATTTGTTGCATAGTTTTACTTTTTAAAAGGATTAAATATAACGTCTTTAAATGCTTTTTTTGCAATGCTTTTATTGAGTGTTAATTGATATCGTTTTTTATATACTAGTGTATTTGCGTGTTTAAAGATAAATTTAAGCAAAGTGAAGTAAAATATATTTATAGCAATGTAAAATTTAAGTTTTGTACAATGCTGTATTTTAGTTTAAAATAAAAAAATCACCACTGCTTTTCAATCAAAATGCAGTGGTGATTTTTTATTTATTGTGCAGTTTCTACTTTAAAAACTCCAAAAGTGGGTGCGAATTTTTCTGGTACTTCAGTGATATATGCATCGGGGCTATAATGTTGTTGTAAATGTGTTAATTGTGATGAATAATTGTTACAAGCGAGGTAGCAGTTTTCGCCTAAAATAGCTCTATATGGGTTTGTATAACCATAGTATTCAAGCTTATCATCTGAAATAGGTGAGCGAGAATGCCAGCTACCTAAAAATACAATGTTTGAAAAATAATCATCAGGTTTTGTTGCAAATACATCGTAACCCATCATTACATCTAATAGGCTAGTATCTAAAAGGTAGAGGTTTTCTTTATCGGCGCTCAATGCATCAAAGTACGACATATTAAGTTCTCTGCCTTCTCTATCGCTTAAAATTTGTTGTTGCTGTTCAAGGTAGCCACTCGAAAGCAAAACAACGGCGCAAAGAGCAAAACTACAAGCTGCTTTTGTAGGGCGGAAGCTTGCTTTAAACGGAAAACAAAGTAATGCGAAAACTGCTGTTGAAAAAACAAGCAACATTTCAACCCTGTGTGGCAAGCGTGAGAGATAAACCAAATAAACTAAAAGCAAACCTAACATAACAAAAGTTAGTAAAAAATGCAGGCTTTTTTTATAATCTCCAAAAAATAAAAATGCTAAAAGTATAAAACCTAGCAGTAAAAATGGTGGTGTTTCATATAAAAAATGTATGCTTTTATAAGCTGTGCCTATTATAATTTCGGTTATGCCTTGTGTTGGCATTTTTTCTTCAATTTCATTTAATCTTTCAAGTGTAAAAACTTCAGGGTCATAATAATTCCAGTTATAAATTAAAGTGTATTCATTAGCAGTTAAGCCGTATTGTTCGGCATCTTGAGCATTTGTAAAAGTTATTTTATAATCAGATATTTCTTCACGTGTTTCATTATAAATATAATACTCGCTCCATTCTTCATCTGAAAGATAACTATAGGTGTTAAAGGTTTCAAAACCAACTGTACACAAAACTATTGTAGCAAAAACAGCGAGGCATTTTATTATTTTGCTTTTTTCAAGTTTTAAGAAAATAAAAGGTATGCTTATTGCACCTGTCGCAATAAAACTTTCAAAACGTAGCAGGGCACCAAAAATCATTAAAATAGCACCAGCTATGGTAAAAAACAAAGCTTTTTTATTAAAAGCGCCGTCAAATGCAAGGCGTACAAGTACTATGCCAGTAACAGTAAGCACAGTTGCATTTTTTGAAAACTGAAACCACATGAGTATATCAGTGCCTATAAGCACCATAAAAATAGCGCTGACTATAAGCCCATAAAAAAGCGAAAGTTTATCAATTGCTATGTAACAAAGCGTTATAAAACAAATAATTACGCCCATAAGCTGAAACACTGCGTACCAGTTAAATGCGCCCGATATACCATAAAAAAACTGTAAGATATACCCTATAATAATGTTTACGTAAATAAGCCGCTCGGTGTGACCACCAAGTGCACCGCTTGCAATATTGCTCATAATGGCATCATCGTTAACTTCAAACTTTATGCCAAAAAATAAAAGCACAATTAAAAATGAGCCAAGCACAAGTGATGCTGAACAAACTATTTTACCTGTTTCAGTGCGTAAGAATGCCGTTTTGGTAAGTTGCATAAATTCCGCTCGCTTTCTGAGTTAATAATAAAATTGAATTTTTTGTAAATATCTGCTTAATTATATACTATTTTTCAAAAAACGACAAGGTATTTATGTGAATAAATAAGAATTGAACACGTCAACAGAAAATACGGTAATATACTTAAATCAGGAAGCTAAGTTAAGGTTGTTGTATTTAGAGGCATAAATTATAAAAAACTCTCCAATTATATTTTATAATGGAGGTTTTTTTATGACATACAAACGATTACTTTTTTTATATGTGTTTTTTATAGCCGTGTTTTTTGCGTTAGTTTGTCGTGTTTTTTTGCTTGCTGGCAATCAAATTTATGCCGATACAGCACAAACTCAAACAGTTACTACGTTATCGCTACCAACACAGCGAGGGAATTTTTACGATTTTGAGGGTGCAAAACTAACAGGTCTTAGTGAGCTTTGGTATGCACTTTGCATACCAGGCGAGGCAAGCTATACAACACTTTTTAACTATGTAGATATAGGCGCACAAAATACACTTTATAAAAACCGCAATAGTGCAGTACCATTTTTTATAGAGGTTGATGAGGACTTAACAAGCCTTGGGATTTTTTGCGTAAAAGGTGAGGAGCGATATGCTAGTATGCCACTTATGCCACATTTAATTGGTTATCAAGGCAGTGATGGCACAGGAATAACAGGTTTAGAATATGCAATGGAAGAAACACTTGCTGGCACAGGGGCACAGCATTATATACAATGTATAACAAATGCACAGGGTGAGCTTATGCAGGATACTGTACCGACATATTATGGTGAGGATACTATGGTGCAAGACGTAGCGTTAACAATATCAAAAACAATACAACGCACAGCGGAGGGTGTGGCAAGTGGCATGATGCCAAAAGGTGCAATTGTAATACTTGATACCGAAACCGCACAGGTGCGTGCGAGTGTTAGTATGCCAGCTTATGACCCCAATAATGTGCAAAAAAGCATATCAGCAAATGATACTTCGCTTATAAATAGGCCATTAAATGTATATAATGTGGGCTCGGTTTTTAAGCCAGTGTTAGCGGTGGCTGCTATGGAGCAAGATCTTGGTTGGTTTTATATAGATTGCAAAGGTTATAGCGAGGTTGATGGGCATGTTTACCGCTGTGCAAATGATGTAGCACATGGCTTTGTTAATATTAATACAGCCTTAGAGCAAAGTTGCAATAGTTATTTTGTAGAGCTAGGGCAGTTATTAGGTGGCGAAAATGTATTGCAAATGGCTAAAGATTTAGGTTTTGGTTCACCAGTTTATATCACAGGTGGGTTGCAAGCATTAGAGGGATATTTACCAGATGAAAGTACTATACAAAACACAGGGCAGCTTGCAAACTTAAGCTTTGGTCAAGGGCAACTTTTGGCAACGCCAGTGCAAGTTGCAGGTATGATAAATACAATAGTGAATGGTGGCGTGTATTTAACACCAACTTTTATTAATGGTTTATATGACCCTATTGGTAAAACAATCACACAAAAATTTTACAGCCCTGAGCCAAAACAAGTTATTGATGAAGAAATAGCCGACGCATTAGAAAATATGCTTATAGACGTTGTGGAAGAGGGCATAGGTGGCAAAGCTAAACCAAACGAGGGCGGTGCAGGCGGTAAAACAGGCACAGCACAAACAGGGCGATATGACGAAGATGAAAACGAATATATGGATTTATGGTTTGCTGGTTTTTACCCTGCTGAAAACCCAAAATACACTATAGTGGTTATGCAAGATGAGCAAACCAATGCAGAATACTCTAGCGCAGAAATATTTGCAGAGCTTTGCAATGCAATAAACCTGCTCGAAAACAGTTGACTTTTGGCGGGTGTGTGTTATAATTTTTAAAGGTGCGCTGTATTTTTATAAAATGCGAAAGCGCCACTGTAAAAAGGAGATTTAACATGAAATGGACAGGCCTTAACGAACTGCGCAGACAGTATATAAATTTTTTTGAAACTAAACAACATTTGGCACTGGATAGCTTTCCACTTGTGCCTAAAAATGACCCAAGCTTGCTTTTGATAAACAGCGGCATGGCGCCGATGAAAAAATGGTTTTTGGCACAAGAAACTCCACCAGCACCACGTGTTACAACATGCCAAATATGCATACATACACCAGATATTGAACGTGGTGGTATCACTGCACGTCACGGTACATTTTTTGAAATGCTAGGCAACTTTTCGTTCCAAGATTATTTTAAAAATGATGTTATTCCTTGGGCGTGGGAGTTTTTAACTAGCGAAGAATGGATGGCTATACCTAAAGAATTACTATATATTTCTGTATACGAAGAAGATGACGAAGCTTACGATATATGGACACAAAAAGTTGGCATTGCACATGAGCATATGGTGCGTTTTGGCAAAGCTGATAACTTTTGGGAACATGGCGCTGGCCCTTGTGGCCCTTGCTCAGAGCTATATTTTGACCGTGGTCCAGAGCACGGCTGTGGCAGCCCTGATTGTAAAGTCGGTTGCGAGTGTGACCGCTATATGGAAATTTGGAACTTGGTTTTCACTCAGTTTGATTCCGACGGTAAAGGCACTTACAACCTTTTAGAAAAACCAAATATAGATACAGGCATGGGCTTAGAGCGTTTAGCATGTGTATTGCAAGGTGTTGGCAACCTTTTTGAGGTTGATACAGTACAAGCAGTGCTTAAAGAGGTTGAAAAACTTTCTGGCAAAACATATAAAGCGGATGAAAAAATTGATATCTCAATACGTGTTATTACTGACCATATACGTTCATGCTCTTTCATGGTTTCAGATGGTGTTTTGCCATCTAACGAGGGGCGTGGCTATGTTTTACGCCGTTTATTGCGCAGGGCAGCTCGCCATGGCCGCATGATAGGTATTTCAAACCCATTTTTAGAAGAACTAGTTGAAATAGTTATTTGCTCAAGCGAGGAAGCATATCCAGAACTACGTGAGCATGCCTCTTACATTAAAAAGGTTATTGGCACAGAGGAAGAGCGCTTTTATCGCACAATAGATTCTGGCATGAACAAACTTGCAAATATGCTTGATGAGCTTAAAGCTAATGGCAAAAAAGAGCTTTCTGGTGAAGATGTATTTAAACTAAATGATACATTTGGTTTCCCTATGGATTTAACAAAGGAAATTGCCGCTGAAGAAGGTATTTCAATAGATGAAAAAGGTTTCCGTGCGGCTATGCAAGAGCAAAAAGACCGTGCACGTAAAGAGCGTTTAGCAAAAGATATATCTGGCTGGAGCGCAGATTTATTTGGTGAATTAACAGCCGAGCCTACTGTATTTACAGGTTACGAAAAAATGCAGGAAACAGGTGTTGTTATTGCTCTTGCAGAGGATGACACTTTAACAGAAGCTGTTACAACAGATGACGGCGCAAAACAAGCTGTTTATGTTATTTTAGATAAAACACCTTTTTACGCTGAAATGGGCGGCCAAGTTGCTGACTGCGGCTTTATTACTAGCGATGAAGCAACTTTGCGTGTAGAGGCTGTTAAAAAGACACCTCGTGGCTACTACGTACATACTTGTGTGCTAGAAAACGGCATTGTTAAAGTTGGCGATGTTATGACAGCTAGCCTTGATAAAGAATATCGCATGGCAATTGCACGTAACCACACAGCAACACACCTTTTACAAGCTGCGTTGCGTGAGGTTTTAGGCGAGCATGTACACCAAGCTGGTTCGTACCAAGATGCAAGTGTTACACGTTTTGACTTTACACATTTTAGTGCTGTTACTGGCGAAGAAATTGCAAAGGTTGAAGCTATTGTTAACGATAAAATTTTAGCTGCAACACCAGTTGATGTTAAAAATGTTAGCATAGAAGAAGCTAAAGAAATGGGCGCTATGGCTCTATTTGGCGAAAAATACGGCAGCGAAGTTCGTGTTGTTGATGTTGATAAATGGTCAACTGAGTTTTGTGGTGGTACACATGTTACAAACACAGCACAAGTTGGTGCGTTTAAAATTATTTCTGAGGCATCTGTTGCAGCTGGCACACGCCGTATAGAGGCCGTTACTGGTAAAAATTTACTCGCACTTATGACAAGTCAAGAGGGTGCGCTAAAAGCTACAGCATCTATACTAAAATGCACAAGCGTCCACGAAGTACCACAGCGTACTCAAAACCTAGTAAACGAGTATAAAAACTTAACACGTGAGCTTGATGAACTAAAAGCAAAAATAGCTAGAAACAGAGTAGATGGCATTTTTAACAATGCAAAAGTTGTTGATGGTGTGCAAATTATGGCAGCATACTTTGCAGGTGCAACAAGTGATGCGTTACGCGCAATGTGTGACCGTGTGCAAGAAAATAAGGAAAGTGCAGTTGCGGTTATAGTTGGCTCTGATAACGATAAAATTAGCATGGCTGTTTGCGTAACAAAAGCAGTGCGTGAGCGTGGTTTAAAAGCAGGTGTTTTAGTTAAAGAGATTTCTGCAATTGCTGGCGGTAACGGCGGTGGTAAACCTGATTTTGCTATGGCTGGTTTAAAAGATCAAACCAAAATTGATGAAGCTATTGCAGCTGTACCAGAAATTGTTGCAAAACATTTAGGTGTTTAATAGTTAAATAAAATATTATTATCCGCAGGTATTTTGATGGTATTTTTCCGTTAAAATACCTGTTTTTTGTGCAGATTGCTGTTGTAGGAAAATGTGATTTGTACCATTAAATAGTTAAAACTTTTTATACAATATAAACTAAAACAGTAGCTCGGTTTACTAAAAACGTGATAATTTTGTGAATTGTTCAAAAAAACACCGATTTTTCGAGGTTTTATGTAGTAAAATATTGGATAGTAGATTGACATTTTGTTAAATTTTATGCTAAAATAAAGCATAATTAACTATTATTTAACGATTTTTAATTTTTAAGATATATACTCATTGTTTAAAATATTGGAGGTTAAGATGAAAAGAAATATTTCGTCGTATTTTTTTAAAAAGTCATTTTCGCATTATTCGTTAGGCAAAATGCTTTTGTGCGGTTTAATAGCTGTATC
>CAYJJL010000060.1:0-2079 GCA_964370455.1 uncultured Faecalibacterium sp. | reverse complement strand
GGAAACATAAAAGAAGTACCACTTAAAAATGTAGAGGTTGAAGTTACAATTGTTTGTAAATCTTTAACTGAACTTGAGGATGAAGATAACCTTGAAGAGCATATTATTAGCAAGGTTGGTGGAATTTCTAGATATGTTATCAACGAAAAAACAGGTGCGATGCTTTTAGAAGATGTTGACCCTGGCGTATACGAGGTTTCCGTTAGTGATGTTAACGGTTACCTAATGCCACAAAAACAGGAAGTTACAGTTACAGAGCGCATAAGTTATGAACAAGTTGAAGTTGAAACTGAAGACGACTCAGCTGGCAAAGGCGAGGAAGAACCAGGCGCTGGCGCACCACCAGCAGCTGATCCAACACCAGAGCCTACACCAGAGCCTACACCAAAACCAACACAAACACCAGTGCCTAATGGTCCAGATATTGCATATGTATCAGCAGATAATGGCGAGGGCGGACAAACAATTAGTGTAACTCAAGAGGCTTATACCTCTGACATAATTAAAACATGGTCGGATTCAAGCGGTAATAAATATTTATATTACATAGATGGTACACCTAGTGCATATAAAGTAAAATTAGCAAGCGATATTTCTGGTGTGCAATATATATCAAGTGTAACATGGTCACAAGAGGTTATTGATAACGGTCAATGGGCAGCTGTGGCAAGTAAATCAGCAAATGCGGCAAGCGCAGGGCAAACTGCATTTTGGGCATCAAACGCAATACAAAGTACAGTTTTATCATTTATGCCGTTGAACGATTCAGCTGATAGTCAACCACCGGTGGAACAAACACCACCAGCATCAACACCAGATGATACTCCACAAAGTACACCAGCGGTAACCCCAACGCCAACGCCAACGGCCACTCCAACTCCAACTCCAACGCCAACGGCAACACCGACAGCGACACCAACGACAACCCCAACAGCAACGCCAGTAGCGCCAACACCACCAGCACAAACAACGATTTCATTTATAGATTCTGGTTTTGGCACAGCTCAAACAATGTTTGAATTGCCAGCGGCTAAAACTATTGTTTTAGAAAAATTACTAAGTGGTTGGCAAACAATAAATGGCGTAAAATATTACTATCATCCAAATAGCCACGCAAAAGTTACAGGTTCTGTTACTATAGATGGTAAAACTTACCTATTTGATTCAAATGGTGCTTTATTAACAAGTGGCAATAGCAAAGTTATAGGCATAGATGTTTCAAAATGGCAACCAAGCATAGATTGGAACGCTGTTAAAGCTTCAGGCGTAGAATTTGTTATTATTCGTATAGGTTACCGTGGCTACGAAAGCGGTAAAATTGTTGAGGATTATCTCTTCCACTCACACATAACGGGTGCAAAGGCGGCTGGCTTGCGTGTGGGCGTGTACTTCTTTAGTCAGGCTATAAACGCTGAGGAGGGACGCGCAGAGGCCTCTGCGGTGCTTTCTATCTTGCAGAAATACGGCTTAACTGTAGATTACCCTATTTATATAGATACAGAGCTTTCAGGCGCACCTGGCAATGTAGGGCGTGCTGATGGAATATCAAATGCAGCGCGTACAGATGCAGTTGTAGCGTTCTGTGAAACAATCAGAAATGCAGGTTATTCTGCTGGTATTTATGCAAGTCAGAGCTGGTTCTATACAAAATTAAATTATTCGTCCATAGCGCATTATAGTTTATGGAATGCTAAGTGGGCATCTAGCCAAGATATGGATTGCGATTTATGGCAATACACAGCAACAGGTAGTGTGCCTGGTATCGCTGGTGGCGTTGATATGAATATCAGCTACATAGGTTAAAATACTATACAAATAAAAACAAGAGCTGAAATGTTTCGGCTCTTGTTTTTTTATTTTTATATTATTGTGACGATAATTCAATGTTTTTATGTGGAATGAAAAAAATAATAAAAAAAACACAAAAAAAGTTGAAAAAATCATTGACGTGGGCGCAAAAATAGTGTATAATAAATTCGTTCCGCTTTAGGGGATACAAAAAACGGGGTGTAGCGCAGTTGGTAGCGCGCCTGCTTTGGGAGCAGGATGCCGCAGGTTCAAATCCTGTCACTCCGATAT